>JAYTWO010000129.1:0-3966 GCA_043743415.1 Planctomycetota bacterium | reverse complement strand
AACCCACCCCCACCCCCCCGGCCCCCTCACGCGCCGGGGTTGGGGGAAAACTACAAACGATCAACAACCCCACCAGAAAAACAACAGGCCGTGATGTCCGCCGCTGGCTGTCTTTGGTTCGCTCCACCCTTTACCCTCTACGATCCCCCTACCGTTTGGACGAAAACCGTCCCGCAGCCTGTGGCACGCGGAGCCCTTCGCTCTGAGTCTCGGCCGGTGCTTCGAATTCATACTCCTGTTGTTCAATCGTCGGCTGCCGCTGGCGGACTTTTTGCCATTCCTGGACTTGGCTCGTCTGTGGGGCGACGAGCGTCGGTGTAGCGGCGGCGTCGCGGGGGGTCGGAACGGGGTTCAGCGGGGCGGGGTTGTACTCGAGGACCGGGGTCACGGTGGTGGGGGTGGCGATGGGGTAGGAAGCCACCGATGGCGCGTAGACGCTGCCGATCATGGTTTGCTGGGGCAGCCACTGAGTCGAGACCTGCGGCACTCGCTCGATCACGGTCTGCGGCACCTGGCGGTACTGGACCTGCGTCTGCACGATGGTCTGCGAGACGTTCTTGGTGACCAGTCGCGGCACCCACACCTGCTGGTAGCCACCTTCGTCGACGGCCACTTGCTTATAGGTCGTGACCGGCACCTGGACCTGTACAGCTTCCTGCCGCAAGACGGTCTTGGGCACTTCGAGGTAGGTCGTGACCTGTTGCGGACAGAGGAACGCCTGGGGGGCCATCAGCGGGGCCTGTTGCGGCTGGATCATCGGGGAGGAACCGCAGCTGCAGTCCCCCATCGACAGGCCCATGGTGGGCGAACCGAACATGGCTGGCCCGGACATCCGAGTCCGCGTGCGCGAGCGGTAGACCCAGGGGCGATCCCTTCGCGAGGCATGCTGCTGGGGACCGCATGCCGAAGCCCCGAACATCTGGGGACCAAACATCGGAGCGATGGGGGCCATCGGGGCGGGCGTGGCACATTGACCGCAACCGGCGGCCATCGGCCACTGGGCGTGTGCCTGAACCGGGAGGAGTCCCCCGACGACGATCAGTCCTGCACCGACACGATGAATGAGATTCATAATCCGGATTCCCGCCCTGAGCCATGTCGTTGTCGCCATCGGCAGATTCTGCCGATCGGTGATGCCACACCACCTCAGACATCGCGGGATATCGGCACGCGACGGTGCTCAGTTCAATCGAAGTGAGGGCCGAGTCGGGTGGGCGCGTGAAATGCCGCCGAAGGTGCGGATTATCCGTTTCAATGGACCGTAGCTACGTTCGCCAGAACGTGGGCGAACTGGAACCCGCGATCAAACACGGGGAAAGACTTCCGAAGTCTCGGAGGACTTCGGAAGTCTGTTGATCCCATCACGTCGAGAGCATCCGCCCACCTTCTGGCGAAGGTCGCTGCGGCCAGATGAACTTCCTCGCTGGATTAAGCCGCCCGGCGCATCGGAATCGTCGTTCGACCGGTCTCGACGCCAAACGCCTTGGCCACAGCTCCAATCACGCGCTGCTGCCGGGCCTCGCCCAGTTCGGCGTAGATCGGCAGGGCGAGAATCTCGCGGCTGGCTCGTTCGGCTTCTGGGAACTGACCCGGCTGATAACCCAGCGACTGGAAGCAAGTCTGCAAGTGCAGCGGGGCCGGGTAATAGACCGCGTGGCCGATCTGCGAGGTCTTGAGCTGGTCCATCAGCTTCGCCCGCTGGCCCTCATGCACGCGGACGCAGTATTGATTGTAGACGTGGTGGTTCTGCGGCAGGGTGATCGGCGTGGTGATCTGCCCCTGGAATCCGAGGCTCGCGAACGCTTGGTCATAGCGGGCGGCATTCGCCCGGCGACCTTCGGTCCACTCGTCGAGCTTGCGGAGCTTCACCCGCAGCACAGCCGCTTGCAGAGCATCCAGGCGGCTGTTGAAACCGACCTCGACATGCTCGTAACGGCCCATATCCCCATGCACTCGCAGGCGACGCAAGCGAGCGTTGAGGTCCGGGTCATCGGTCGACAGCATCCCGCCATCGCCCGCTCCGCCGAGGTTCTTGGTCGGAAAGAAGCTGAAGCAGGCAATCGTGCCCAGCACGCCGGTGTAGCGGTTGTCGTACTTGGCTCCGATGGCTTGAGCGGAGTCCTCAACGATCGAGAGGCCATGTTGCACGGCGGTCCGCCACAGCGGCTTCATGTCGGCACATTGGCCATACAGGTGGACCGGCATGATCGCCCGCGTCCGGCTGGTGACAGCTGCGGCCACGGCCTCGGGGTTGAGGTTATAGGTGTCCGGGTCGATGTCGACGAAGACCGGCTTGGCCCCCACGCGGACGATCGAACTGGCGGTGGCGAAGAAGGTGAACGGCGTGGTGATGACCTCATCCCCGGGGCCGATGTCGAGGGCCATCAAGGCCAACACGAGAGCATCCGTCCCCGAGGCGCAGCCGATGCCAAACCGGGCATCGCAGTGGTTGGCAATCTCTTCTTCGAGGGAGGCGACTTCGCTGCCGAGGATGAACGCCTGCTTGGTGAAGACCCGCTCAACAGCCTCCAGGACTTCCTCGCGCTGCGTCTCGAACTGCTCAACGAGATCGATCAACGGGACCGGAGCATTCTCCGGGGAGACCATCGACAGAATTGTCTGCGACATGCTGCGACTCCATTCGCGACTCACGCGGTCCATCAACGGGAAACCCCACCCGGCTCTGCCGGACAGGTTTCCCAAGACTCGGGACCATACGGGCGGGAGTTGGAAAGTGTCAAGAGGTGGACGGGGGCCGAGAGGGTCAACGGCAACAGCTGCCGAAATGTGGTACGACGTTCCGTGTCGTGACTTACGACGCGGAACGTCGTACCACATTAACAACTCCTGCAATTCACTTGCCCGCAGTGAAACAGGCGGGTATCCTTACCGGCACATGGTGGGATTAGCTCAGTTGGTTAGAGCGTCGGATTGTGGATCCGAAGGTCGCGGGTTCGAGCCCCGTATCTCACCCTTGTTTCAGTTCTCGTGGGATAGGCTTCCAGCCTGTCATCGTGGAAGTAGACAGGCTGGAAGCCTATCCCACTGATGCGGGAGTCCAGGGATGGAGCCGGATGTGTTCGCCGTGCCTCTCCCTCCCCCCATGGCTGTAAACGCTTCCACACCGTTACAGCCCGCTCTCCTCTATCGCTGCCCCGGCGAATCCGACGACCTCTCCCACGCCGTCCATCTCTCTCGCCTGTCGAGCTTTTACCACAAGTGCCGCCTCTGCGAGCATCGTACCGACATCAGTCGACTGGCCCCCGTGCTGCAAAAACAGTGGGAGCAGGTGTTGCAGGCCCCCGAGCCGCCGCGTCTCTTCCAGGCCAACGGCGTTCGCGGCCTGTACCTCAATCAGTTGACCCGCAACGAGGCGTCGCAGGTCGCAGCCGCCTTCGCCTCCACGCTGCGCGAGGTCGCCGAAATCTGGCGCGCACGCCATCCCGGTTCCCACCCGCCCGGCCGTTGGCTCAAAGTGGTCTTCGGCCACGACTCCCGTCCCTCCTCGCCCAATCTGGCGATTGCCGCAGCGACGGTACTCCGCCAGCATGGGTGCGAGTTGATCGACCTGAGTTGGTCGGTCCGGCCTCAGCTGGATGCCGTGCTGCGTTCGAGTGGAGCGGATGGGGCGTTTTTCGTCACCGGGCATGGCTCGCCGGTGGGGTGGAACGGGTTCGATCTCGTCGGCCCGGATGGAGTCGTGTGGTCGCTCGGCGGCATGCTCGACATTGTGGAGCAGCGGTTCCAGCAGTCCTGTCCCCGACCCGAGCGCGAGGCAGCTCCGCATACCCAACACCACGCCTTGAGCGAGACGCTGCCCCCACTGCGGACGGAGCTGCATGGGCTGCGGCCCCTGCGTGTGGCGGTGGAGTCGCCAGAGCCGATCTTGGGGCAGATCCTGCGGGAGGTGCAACCCGACTGGCCGGGTGAGTTGGTACTGGGGGGGGTGAGTGTCGCCTGTTGCTC
>JAYTWO010000128.1:0-3210 GCA_043743415.1 Planctomycetota bacterium | reverse complement strand
TACACCTCGCTCGTATTCGCCGGTGCCATGAGCTTTGAAGACGGGCTGCGTGTGGTCCAGCAGCGAGGCGAAGCGATGCAAGCGGCCGCTAACGCCACTCCGTCGACGATGGCCAGCATCCTGATGCTCGCCCCGGAACTGGTCCAGCAAATTGTGGAAGAGGCGTCCGCAGCGGGCCAGGTGCAGATCGCCAACTACCTGTGCCCTGGCAACCTCGTCATCTCCGGCAGCGTTCCCGGCGTCAACCGCGCGGTGGAGATTGCCGAGACGCACAACGCCAAGATTGTCCGCCTGTCCGTGGCGGGGGCGTTCCACACCTCGATCATGCGCCCCGCCGATGAGCAACTCGCCGTGGCCCTGGCCGGGATTCAGGTGCTGACTCCTCGCATCCCCGTGATCTCCAATGTCGACGCCACGAGCCACACCGCTCCCGCCGAGATTCGGGACATCCTCGTGCGGCAGGTGTTGAACCCCGTCCGCTGGGAAGAGAGCATCAAAGCCATGCTGGCTGCCGGAATTGAAGAGTTCTATGAAATCGGCCCAGGCCGCGTACTCACCTCGCTGATGAAGCGGATCAACCGCAAGATCCCGTGTACAGTGATCAACGATACGCCGACGGTGTAAAGCGATGTGTTCCCCGTAAGACGGCCTTTCCAGGCCGTCTCCGGGCGAGAGACGCACAGGACGGCCTTTCCAGGCCGTCCTACCCGGTCAGCTTTCTGTGTCCGCTCGCGTATAACGGAATTCATTCCGTTTCTTGCGGCGACCAAGAACGGAATGAATTCCGTTCTACAAAACAACACACCCTCGCCGTTTCTGGCGAGGGTGTGTGCATTTCTGATTCTGTTCAGGCGATCAGGCACATGCCCGATCGTTCCGACTAGAACTCACCGACGGTTTCACCATCGGCACGGTTCATCAGGCGACGGACCAGCTGGGTGTCGAGGTTCTCGGACAGGAAGCGGACGCTGCCGTCACCGAGCAGAGCGTGGCAGCCACCGACGTGGAAGCTGAACGGCTCGTCGTTCGGACCGCAGTTGTTGGTCGTCCACAGGCAGGTCGCAGGACCACCCATGGGGGTCTTGTTCTGGTTGATGAGCGTGGTACGGTTGGCAGTTGCTCCCGAGACACCGGAACCCGAGTCGGGATCGGCCCAACGATTCGGGCAGGTGGCATTCGTACCGAACATAGCTGCGGCCACCACGCCCGGCTGGGTTCCGCCCGTCACCACACCGGCGGTGTAGCTGCCGGCGATGTCGGCAGGCTTGCCAGCGTCTTCGATAATCATGACCGTGTTGGTCAGACCATCGGTCGTGTTGGCGATCTTATTCCAATTGCCGAGGCAAGAGTCGACATCCACGCCAGCAGTCAGCTTGCCCCGCAGACCCGTCGTCGGGTCGATATCGGTGTAGGCGACTGGCATATAGTCCGTGCCGCCGAAGCCCTTCGAATCGGGAGTCGTGTAGGCATTCGATGGGCAGAGGAAGCTGGCGATGGTCGCAGAGGTTGCGGTCGCGTTGCGCACCTTGACCGTTGGCGAGGTGTAGCCTTCGGAGTAGTGCTGGCCGAAGTTCATCTGGTTGTACACCGTCGACTGATCCGCGAACGGCAGCAACTGCGTAAACGTCGAAGTTGGAGTGAACTCCCGGACGAACGGGGTCACACTGCGGTTGGTGAATTCACCGGAGGACGGGAACTTCTTGGAGGTCTCTTCGTAGTTGTGACAGGCCAATCCCAGTTGCTTGAGGTTGTTCTTGCAGGTGCTGCGGCGAGCCGCTTCACGAGCCTGCTGCACAGCGGGCAGCAACAGAGCGATCAGGACCGCGATAATCGCGATCACGACCAGCAGTTCAATCAGAGTGAATCCACGACGACGCGACATGACCATGTTGACTCTTCCATCCCATTGGGGAAACAGAAACGTCTCTCACCCCCTGCGAGAGATCAATCTTGCGGAGGTATTGTCGGCGTGGTCTGTGAAGGAATTGTGAAGGAACGGGGAATAGCAGATAAAACGAAGGAGTGATACTCGCCCCCAGTCATGCGAAGACGGGGGCTGGCCGAAGGTCAACCGGTTCGGTTCCCCTCATGGCAGCGATTGGTGCGACTCTGACGAACATGCCGGTATCAGCCGGAGCGTGGGTGTCGATCTGCCTCGAAACCCGTGCGGGACAATGATCAACCTTCGCCTCACCCGGTGAGCGTGCCACACTTCCCATGGATCACCCCCTCCGTTCCCTGTCTGGCACTGTCACCCCGCATGATTCACGTCGAGAACTTGTCGAAATCGTTCTTCGATCTGCGGCGGGGCAACGTGCTGGCCCTCGATCAGGTGTCGTTTGATGTCCAGCCGGGCGAGATCTTCGGCCTGCTCGGACCCAACGGAGCCGGGAAGACGACCTGCCTCCGCATGCTGAGTACGGTGCTCAAGCCCACCGGCGGACACGCCTCCATCGCGGGGTTCGATGTCGCCACCCAGCCCGAGCGCGTCCGCTCGCACATCGGGTTCATGTCCAACAACACCGGCATCTACGACCGCATGACCGCCTGGGAAATGGTGGAATACTACGGTCGGCTGTACGGGATGCCGGAGGATGTCCTCCAGCCGCGTCTGTTGCAGATTTTCCAGAAGCTGCAGATGACCGATTTTCGGGACATGCTGGGCTCGAAGATGTCGACCGGGATGAAGCAAAAGGTGTCGATCGCCCGCACGATCGTCCACGATCCGCCGGTGATGATCTTCGACGAGCCGACCTCGGGCCTGGACGTGCTGGTGGCCCGGGCGGTGGTGCAGACGGTCGACTCGCTGCGGTCGCAGGGCAAGTGCATCATCTTCTCGACCCACATCATGCGCGAGGTGGAAAAGCTGTGCGACCGCGTGGCGATCATCCATCGCGGGAAGATTCTGGCCCTGGGGACGCTGCCCGAACTGGCGGCGACGTACAATCAGCCGGATGTCGAGGAGTTGTTCTTCGAACTGATCCAGGCCCACGACGAGACCTACCGGGACGCCGGGTAGAGTTGCCCCACAAACTTCCGGAGACTTCGGAAGTTTTTCGAACGTTTGCTGCCCTCCTCACACGTACAAAGCCTCCGCCCCATGACCTGGAAGAACGTGAAGCTGATCTTCCTCCGCGAAGTCCGCGACCAATTGCGCGACCGGCGGACGCTGTTCATGGTGGCGGTGCTGCCGCTGTTGCTCTATCCGGC
>JAYTWO010000127.1:0-6195 GCA_043743415.1 Planctomycetota bacterium | reverse complement strand
GGGATCGTCTCCAGCACCTCGCGGCGGTAGGCCCGGAACCCGCTGTGGAAGTCGCCCAGGTTCTGGCCGAGGGCGATGTTCTCGATCGTGGTCAGGATGCGATTGGCAATGTACTTCCAGACCGGCATGCCCCCGGCCAAAGCTTCCTGCCGCGTACGGACCCGCGAACCCAGGATCACGTCGCAGATGCCGAGCCGCAGGAACTCCACAGCCGCCCCGACCACGCGGCTGTCGTACTGGTAGTCGGGATGGATCATCACGACGTAATCGGCACCGAGTTCCAGAGCCAGCTTGTAGCAGGTCTTCTGGTTGCCGCCATAGCCCTTGTTCTTCTCGTGGACAATGACCTTCAGGCCCATGCGGCGGGCGAGATTGGCCGTCGAGTCGCGGCTACAATCGTCGACGAGGACGATCTCGTCCACGACACCCGGGGGGATGTCGGCGACCGTGCGTTCGAGGGTGGCTGCGGCATTATAAGCGGGCATGACCACCACCACCTTGCCACGGGCGGGGCGTTCGACGTTGGCCTGGAGTTCGTGGATGTCGATCAAGGGACCGTCGATTTCGAATTCGGCTTCGAGGAGTTGCCGAACCGTTTCGGAACAATCCACGAAACGTCCGGTAGGCGTCTGCGGGCGGTCAATCGAGGAATTGGCAGCCACCAGCTGAGTCTCTCCGGGTGTCCGCATCGTCATCGAAACGGCGATGACGACAAGGGTCGGAAAGAACATAGCTCGGGATTTCGCCCGGTGCGGGAATCTTAGCGGGTGAGTGAGGGAAATACCTCTGGGTGTCAAACGCTGGGTGGGACTGTGGGACTGGCCGGCTTTGAGGCGCAGGCCCACCATCGCCCACGCCGAACATCTCTGCGGCGTCTTGAATCGTGAGCTTCGACAGCCACGCCCAGCCACGCCCAGCCACGTCCTGTGGCGCATTGTTGTGACTTGAACTGTGGCGTATTCCCGATCGGGAATCTTGACGAGTGGATTTCAGTCGTCTGAGCTCCATACGAAATATTCCCGAACGGTATCGCGCTCTGATTTCATGCTTCGTACTCCCCCTACAGCTCCCGCACCCAGATGTTCCGGAATCGTGTCGGGTTGCCGTGAAACTGGAGTGACAGCGAGTCCTTCGAGTCATGCGGTTTGTAATTCGGCGGGGTTTCATAGTCGGTCGGCCCGCGCAGCTCGGTGTGGTCCTGCACCAGCACGCCGTTCTGGAGCACCGTGAAGTACGCGGGCGACTTCAACGACCCCTCGGCCCGGAAACGCGGGGCGCGGAAGATGATGTCGTAGGTCTGCCACTCGCCCGGCTTGCGGCAGGCGTTGACCAGCGGGGGCCGCTGCTTGTAGATCGACGCACACTGCCCATCGAAGTAGGTCTGATTCTCCCACGAGTCGAGGATCTGCACCTCGTAGAGGCCCATGAAATAGATGCCGCTGTTGCCGCGCCCCTGGCCGTTGCCTTCGACCTTCTCCGGCGTCGCGAACTCCAGATGCAACTGGCAGTCGCCGAACTTCTGCTTGCTGCGAACGGAGCTGCCGACCTGGCCATAGCCGTCTTTGAACACCCAATCCTTGACCCCGTCCCAGGCGTCCATGTTCTCGCCGCTGAACAACACCTGGGCATCGGACGGCACCGGCTGTGTGGTATCGACCAGTCGCGGCTCGGTCCAATTGATGCCGCTCTTCCACTCGGCTGTCATGCCCCACGCCCCCACAGCCAGCGCGGCGGAAGCGACGATCCAACGAAACGAGTGACGCATGATGCAATGTTCCTTCGGCGAGCGGGACAGGGACTGATGCCGTCAGTGTGTCGAGTGGGAGTGTTGGTTGCAACGAAAACCAGAGCCACCGATTCCGAGACTTGCCCTGAATCTCAGAAAAAGTATTGAAGACATAATCCCGATTGGGGGGTACAATGCCCTTGAGCAGGACGGAGAGCGATCCCCAATTCTCCAAGGGGGTGTCCGTCTCTCCCCAATGGAGGTGTGCTGTGAAATCTGAAATGCCACAATCCCCCAAGCAGTCCAAGCCCACTGCTGATCTCTGGACGAAGGCTGACATGGAGGCTGCCGTCGCCTATCCCATGCCTTGTATACCAGCTACTAAGACGCGGTCTCCGGAGCAGGCCACTCCTCCTGCGAAGAAGAAACAGCATCCCGCCAAGAAGAAGTAGCTCCCATTTTCGCTTGGTGAAATGCCGCAGGGGCGGGTGGAGATCCACGCCGCCCCTCGACATGATGCGGGCGGGTTCGCGAGTGATCACGGAGCCGCAGCCAACAGTTCGTCATAGAGCGCCTTCGCCCGCTGGTCGAAGTACGGAGAATTCATCTCCAGCGGACGGGTACTTTGGCGATAGCTGTTATTCCCGTTGAGGACATTCTTGCCACAGAACCCCTGGACCCACGGGCCGCCGCTGCATCCACCGGTCATGTCACAACCGATCGCGACCGGTTTCACATCACCCGCCACGGAACCGTCGTAGGCATAGGACGCTTGGGTGTCAATCAGGATCTTTCCATCGAACGGAGCACCTTGCGGATAGCCGATGGCGTGCCAATGCTGCAAGCGTCCAAGACTGTGCGCGAACCCCAAAGCGCCGACCACTTGACTGATCTTCTTACCATTGAGCAGATGCAAGACTCCGCCCGCCATGTCGTCCCACAGGCCGTTCGGGTTTCCGAACTTGAACCAATTGGATCGGGTTCGCATGTATGACACGGGCCACTTGCCGTAGGGGGCTAGGCCGTCCCGATACGCGGGGACGAAGACCATATCTGTCGACCATCCCGTGGCGGAATTGTTTCCCTGATGCACGATGTGCCCGGCAGTCCAAATCGCGTGGTTGCCGATGGAGGCTCCGGACCCCACGTACGACACCCCATTCTGCTTGAAGAACACCTTGCCGACTGTGATGTACGGGTAGGTGGCATACCACGCGGGAGGGACTGCAAATCGCGTGAACGGCGCCGGATAGTCATACCCGTTCCCTCCCGCTGTCGTGTCATTCCGATCTCCAGAATCTCCATCGCCTCCGGTCATGGATTCCGGCAGCGATCCCGGGATGAATTCGCCTTCCTCATCCGCCAGTGTCTCCTCAGATTCGGAGAGTGCGCTTTCGTCCGGCCCCACCGTGGGCATGGGGTACGGTGTCGCTTCGATCATCTCCGAGGCGGTCCAGAATTCGGAGGCCGCCGCCGCTAGAAGCATTCGCGTATGGGGGGATTCCACGGTCTCTCCGAGTGGTTGGTTTCGAGGGGCTTTCTTGGACATCGGCAACTCCTGTGTTTTGAATTGACCTATCGCGTCATCGCACTCCAGAAGGCGATGATCCTCATTCGCAGATGATCACCTCCGAGTTTGGTGTTTTCAATACTAAAGTTGGATTACAAACAATTTCGGGGAAATAATGTGTATCGGACGATGTGCCGGAGATCGTCCCAGATGTCACTTGGACGAGCAGAACGCTCTTTCTCTAATGATTGTCGTAGGGCATGGACTTCGGCGATGAGGCTTAAGGCATGGGAGACGATCAACACATCCATCGCTCCGATCGGTTGACCGGCGGATTCGAGATCGCGTCGCACATCGCCGTATCGGACCGGTGCTTGATTCGCGTCGATATCGACACGATCGAAGGGGGATAAGACCTTGTGCATGGCTCGCAGTTTATCGTCGGGGCGATCACTCTGTCTTGCTCCGAATTCCAACTCCGCGACCGTGATGGGCCGAGACGGCGAGGGTGTCGCCGCGAGCCTGGGCTTGGCGGCAACGATCCACCAGCCTCTGAGCCCGATCACGACTGGCCGACTGGCCGTTGGAGGATTTCAACCCCCGGATCATGAAAATCAACGTGTCGGTGTCGAGCATGTCGAACCTCGTGACCAATCCCGTGGCTCGGCGGGAGGTTGCACGCGGCCTTCACGAAAGAACCCATCAAACAGTTCCTCCACGCCCTCGAAGAAGACCTCCCACGGGTCGCGCGGCATCACCAGGAATCCTTCCGCGGTCCGCTTGAGATACACCTCGTCGACATCCAGTCGAAACTCGTCAGGCAGCCGAATCGCCTGATCGGATCCGCTTTGGAAAACTTTCGCGATGTTCATGCACACTCTCCCGAAAACACCACACACACCTTGGCACCACCAGACTAATCGATCGAAACACCCCGGCAGTCACCGAATTGGGTCAGGCACTTCGGATATTCGGAATCGGCAAGTGACATGCCGGATGCGATCAGAACCACCTCCGGCGAGTTCCGAATGTCCGATCAAATCTCGGTGGGGATCTCGTCGTCCCACGTGCTCCCACTCCTCTTTTGAAAAGTCCCCAACATCCCGTTAACCTGCATCGGCATAGGCTGATCGGTAATCAGTCCGTTTCCTCTCCAACTGGAGTCTTCCGATGTTTCGATCTGCATGGTGGGTGTTGTCGTACTCATGGCTGGTCTCCCTGTGTGTGAACACCGTGAGCTGCGGGGAGGATCAAGAAGTGTTCCAACCGCTGTTCAATGGGAAGGATCTCAGCGGCTGGGTGTTGGTCAACACGCCGCCGCAGACGTGGAGCGTCAAGGACGAGTTGCTGGTCTGTACCGGGAAGCCGGTCGGGGAGCTTCGCACTGAGAAGATGTACCAGAATTTCATCATGGAGGTTGAATGGCGGCACATGGTGCCCGGCGGCAATGCAGGCATCTTTATCTGGGCGGACGACATTACCTCGAAGGGGGTACCGTTTCACCGCAGCATTGAAGTCCAGGTGTTGGAGAATGCCTATGGCCAGAGCCAGGGGCACACGACGCACGGCGACATCTTCCCGATTCATGGAGCCACGCTGAAGCCCCTCAACGGTCGCGGGGGCGGCGGACGGGCCTTTCCGACCGAGGAGCGCTCCAAGCCCTCGCCGGAATGGAATCACTATCGCATCGAGTGCCGCGACGGGGCCATCAGCCTGGCTGTGAATGGCAAGGTCGTGACGCAAGGCACCGACGCCAGCCCCCGCAAGGGTTACATCTGCCTCGAATCGGAAGGAGGCGTCGTACATTATCGAAACCTGAAGATCCGCGAACTGCCCGATTCGCCGGTGGCTGAGGAGCATGTCGCCGTCGCCCATCGCGGGTATCGGAGTGTCTACACCGGCCTCGATCTGACGGGCTGGACGGCGACGACAGTCGGGGAGTCCCACTGGAAGGCCAACGACTGGGTGCTGAGCTACGACGGGAAGGCCGCCACGCCGGTCGATGCCGTGCTGACCAGTCCGGAGCAGCTCAGCGATCACGGATTCCTGCTCGACATACGCCCTGGAAAGGAGTTCAGCCACCTCACCGTGTGCGGTGTTGCGTTGACCGCGGAGGCCCTGCCCATTGGCGGGTGGCATCGCCTGGAAGGCACAGTGAAGGGGCGACAACTCAGTCTGACCATCAATGGGAAACCCGTAGCCATCGACCCGGCGGTCGTGGATCAAGCTCCCACGCTCCAACTCGCCCCCAGCGGACCTGCCGACTTCGCCAACATCTACGTGCGGGCCCTGAAATAAGTGAGCAGCTGGACGCTCGCCGAAAGGCACTCAGAGGCTATCCGAAAAGCCAATTACTCCTCAAACCGCATTGGCGACTGGAGTTGCTGGGGGATCGCGGTAGTGGAAAGTCGCGGGTGTCTGGGGTGGGGCGAGGCGGTGGAGCATGAGGTGGACGGCGCTCCACTGGATGCGTGCGGCGGAGGACGCTGTGGTCCGTTCGTAGTCTTTGCTGTTGCGGCGTGAGCGGCCGTTCCAGGCGTTGGTCCGCTCGACGACCCAGCGAATGCGGACCGCGCTGAACCCTTTCGTGCCCGGCGGAGGCGACTGCACCTCGATGCTCCAGGTCGGGTGGTGCTCGGCCAGCCAGGCGTTCAGCGAATGGTTGCGATACTTGTTGTCGGCGAAGATCACGCTCAGCCGCGGCAACTCCTCGGCGCTCACTTGCGCCAACAACAGAGGTGCCGCTGTCCCGTCGTCGAGGTTCGCCGCCAGGACGACCACGGCGATCAATAACCCCAGCGTGTCAACGAGCAGATGTCGCTTGCGGCCCTTGATTTTCTTGTTCCCGTCGTAGCCCCGTGGGTGGCACAGGTTGGCTCGCTTTGGAGCCGACCTGTGTGCCTTGGCACAAGAGGTTCACTCGCGATACGATCTTCCCGTGCAGACCTCTTCCGGCTGC
>JAYTWO010000126.1:0-2250 GCA_043743415.1 Planctomycetota bacterium | reverse complement strand
CCCCCCCGGCCCCCTCACGCGCCGGGGTTGGGGGAAAACTACAAACGATCAACAACCCCACCAGAAAAACAACAGGCCGTGACGTCTACCGCTCGCTGGAGCGTTCCACAATCGAGTTAGGGCCGGAACGTAGAATGGGCGGTCGACATCCAAGGTCGAGCAGACATCACCACCACCAGGCATACGCATTCAGTCGAATTCAAACCCGCCAGTCACTATTGTCACCCTTCCTGCTGGGGGAATCCCCTGCCCCGCTTTTGCCTGCCTGAACCGCCATGCCTGCACATCGACTCTCGACTGGACTCCCCCGACTGGATGAACTGCTCGGTGGCGGTGTGCTCCCCGGCGCGTTGACCGTAGTCCTCGGGGCGACCGGGATCGGGAAGACCCAACTGGGAATTCACTTCGCTCATGCGGGTCACAGCCAGGAAGGCGAGCGCGGGTTCTTTTTTGACATGACCTCGCGCGGGGATTCGCAGAGCCATGCGGATTATGCGAAGCGGATGCACGACTGGGCGATCACCGAGCAGTCGCCGGACATCCCGCTGCTGTTTCATGAGATCTGGGACCGGGCCAAGGTCCGACGCGATTCGCTGCATGTCTTTCGTCAGACCGGCAAGCGGGTCACGATGTCGGACCTGGATGATGACCAGAAAATTGAATGGAAGGCGGAATTAAATCGCAAACTGGAGCAGACGATCGCCTTCTTCTATGGCAACTTCGTGCATGGAGTCCGTCGCTGCGTGATCGACGGCATGGAGCCGACCGACCGGGCCAGCGACTCGTTTCAGTTCGAGCGGTTCGAGTACATCTACCAGCAGATCCTCCGCAAGGAGGCCGAATGGGTGGCCCGCGATCTGTTCCGCGCTCACTACCGCGAGAACGCCGAGGTCGTCGCGAAGCATGCCTACAACCACGCCGATGTGGGCTGCCTGCTGTTATGTACCACTCACGAAACCATGCTCGACGCCCTCATCGAACGCCCGATCGAGAGCGGAGATGTGCTGAGTAATGCCAACACAATTATCCTGATGGGGAAGACCAAGACCAACGGCAAAATGGGCCGGGCCTTATACGTCGCCAAACATCGCGGGAGCGCGTGCCTGGAGGAGGTCGTGCCGTACACCATTGACGCCAGCGGGCTGGTGTTGGATCCCCGCGCCTAATGCGATTTTAAGCAATCAGTGTCGCCTTTCGCTCCGCGAAAGAACGCCCTTTCGCGGAGCGAAAGGCGAGTGCCAGACACACTTTGAGATGACCCGGGACTGCGAGGGGCTGATCTCCTCCTGACGGACAAGATCACGAAAGAGGTCGGGCGGTAACAGCCGTCACCACGGGATCGGATGGGCTCGATGCTCACATAGACAGTTCGAGAAACGGCATGTCTGTGTAGTCTGGAGAGCCCTATTTCGAAAACCGAAGCCCCCCTCTGCCTCTGCGTCCTCTGCGCCTCTGCGTGACATGCGTGAATCGGTGGGTGGAAAGAATTGTGTCACGCAGAGACGCAGAGGCCGCAGAGAAATACACACGACAAGGCCATCTCCCCGTCCCTCGACGTTGCGTTGCCGACAAAACACGGGACTGCCACGCGCTCCTCGCCCATGTCCCTGAAACGCAATGTGCGTCTCGCACTCGCGAAAGGCGACACTCCCGGTTGGTTATTGACTGACGACTCCAACATCGAGGCACGACGATGCGCATCGTTCTCATGCCCGCGTCAGACGCGATCCCTCCTCGCCACTGATGGCAAACTCGTATTGCCCACAATCCGTCTTTTGCAGGATGATCCCGCCCATCACGATGCGGATTCGACGGGAGATCAATGGCATGAATGGGCGAGTGTTACGTCAGTGGGTCGCATGCAGTTGGTTGCTGGGTTCATGGGTGCTGGCTGCTGGCGATCCGCCAGCGGTCGAAGTCATCACCCAGTTGCAGATCTCCGGGAATCATGATTTCACGACCGAAGAGATCCTGCACAAGCTCCGGTCTCATCCCCAGGCACTCCAGGCCGCAGCTCGCTCTACTAAAGAGTGGCATGCCGTCGCTCCACCACTCCTGTTGAGCGGCTATCACTCTCTCGGATACGCGGACGCGACAGTCACCATGAAGGGACGAGGCCAGCTGCTGATCTCCGAAGGACCACGCTACAAGGCCGGAGACATCCGCATCACCGGGGCGACCGATTCACTGGCATTGGCGATCCGCACTCAGTTGAACGGCCCCCCGCCGAAGGAAAACCGCGACCACTTC
>JAYTWO010000125.1:0-8899 GCA_043743415.1 Planctomycetota bacterium | reverse complement strand
CCCCCCCGGCCCCCTCACGCGCCGGGGTTGGGGGAAAACTACAAACGATCAACAACCCCACCAGAAAAACAACAGGCCGTGACGTCTACCGCTCGCTGGTTCCCCCTCGTCGCTCCGGTGGCACGCCGGAAGATTGGTGTTCGTACCTTTCCGGGGAATAAGTATCATCCCCATTGTCACTGTGTCTCCCGCCGGGCGACACGGAATTCCACTCGTCGCCATCCCTAGCTTACGGAGTACGTTACACATGTTGAACGAGTTCAAGAAGTTTATTCTCAAAGGAAACGTGGTCGACTTGTCGACCGGTGTGATCATCGGGGCGTCGTTTGGCGAAATCGTGAAGGCATTCACGACGGGGATCGTTGGCCCATTGCTGGCTCTGTTGGGCGGCCAGCCCGATGTCACACTGATGATCGGGAAGTTCAATCTGGGAATCGTCATCAGCGCGATCCTGGGCTTCCTGATCACGGCTGCGGTGGTATTCTTTGTGATCATCAAGCCGGTCAATCACCTGATGGCAATGATGAAGGCGAAGGAGGCCGCCGCCCCGCCCCCGGGACCGACGCCGACGGAAGTGCTGCTCACCGAGATTCGGGATGCGCTGGTGAAGAGGTAGGTCAATCATCGAGTGGAGGCTGTAGGGTGGCGGTCTGCGGAGTTGGGCCGTAGAGGGGCGAGCGGGCGGGCTTTCCGTCGGCGGTGCCCTGCTCTTTTCCAAACAGCAGAATCGGGATCTTAATGCGCGGGGCCTCGTGGTCGTCGGTCGAAATCACCAGCCAGCCGTCCATCCGGCCCGGTGCCAGCTCGGGAGCGATACTGACCTGGATCGGCCAAGTCGCTTCCCCGTCAGATCCCGGAGAGGTTTCACCCAGAACCACCGTCACGCCGGGCAGCGGCTGAGCCTCTTCTTTTCGACCAGCAGTCAGAGCTTCCACGCTCAGCACCCGTGCGGGCTTGTCGCGGAAGTCGCGGACCATCACCACACGCGAATCGGGCTCGCCGGTCATCTGATAGAAGTACAACTCGTTCGGCTCAACCGTCAGCTTCTTCTGGGGCAGAGTGATGCGGAACTCCAGCGTCTCGGTCCGGGGCTGACCATCGTCGTAGCTGAGAGCCACGGTGTAGATCTTCTCGCCCGGTTGTTCCTTGGCCGGACGAATCCCCATGGCCAGGACGCCATGCTCACCGGGAGCAAACTCGGTCCGCGCCTCATGCTTTCGCTGAGCATTGAACCCCACGAGCTTGGGGGTTAGGCAGCCACAACTGGGTTTCACAGCGGTGATCTTGACGGGGCGCGAGCTGTGATTCTCGAAGTGGAATTGAGCCTCGTGGATCGCGCGCGGCTGAGGCGAACCGAAGTTGACCATATATTGATCGAAAGCCAAGGCCGGTCGCTCCGGTCCGGCGACCGCCGCCAGCGTCCGACTGGATGCCAGGGAGTGGAACAGAGACAACACCGCCGGGATCAGCAACGCCAGCACTCCCGCCCAGCGGCCAGTGCTCCACGATGCAGTCGGCAGAACAACGGGAGCAGTCATGGGTCGACCATCCGTGAGTGGGACATTGCGCGCTCCGGGTCTGTCCGGAGCAATTCCAACAGGGGCGAAAGACATGTCCGACAAAACGCCACCCCGCTCGTCGGGGTGGTTCCCTCGCTTGTGCGCTACCGTAACTCGTGGCGACTCCGTAGTCGTGCAAAAGCGATGGAACCACCGGGGCCAGCCCAGTGGCGAGTTTTCTGTCGGACACGTCATATATCAGAGACGTTTTTCCCAAGGCAAGATCACTTGCGGCACGATTCGCCGATCGATCTTGCCGTGAGCGAACGAGTTGGAATACAACCCGGCTCAGCGAAAGCCACGCATGGAGAACGGAGTTTCCAGGCGGGCGTTCGCAATCCTGCCGGGGGGCTCCCCCGGTCGTGACAGGTGCATTTTCCATGCTGCAAGCCACACGGACGTGGGTTTCGCGAATCTTGAATCATCCGCACTCGTTGTCACTGGCGTGCGGTGTGGGTGCGGGAACGGCGTGGGTCGCCGTGTGCGCGAGCTATTGGACGGCGTTCGAGCCGGTCCCGGCGGCACGGGTGACGTTTGTGTTGGCCTGGGCGTTGACGCTGGCCGGCATGTGGTCGCAGCGGGTGTTCGAACGACTCCACCGTGTGCCGCATTTCTGGCGCGTGGGGGCGGCAAGCTGCGGGCTGGCACTGTGGCCGAGCGTGTGGAAGGCGGTCCTCTCCCGACGCGAGATGATCCCGCTCGACTGGTATGCCGGGGAGTGGTCCTCGCTGGCGGCGATGGCGCTTCCGGCGCTGCTCGCATTAGTGCCGGTGATCGGGATCGGATGCCTGCTCTGCCCTGCCCCGTCGGTCGACTCCACGGGAGTATCGAGAAATCCCCAGCCCGCATTTTGGCTGGGTGTGGCTCTGTGTTGGTGCGTGCTGCCGATGACGCTGTTCGTCCGCGCGGGGGCGGATCAGGTGTTGCTCGGGTTATCGGCGTGCTTGCTGGTGGGAGCGGGGTTGTCGTTGTTTGTGCGCGGAGAGGCGAGTGAGATTGAGCCCTTTCGATCGGATGGAGCGTCTCCGAAAGAGATCGTCGGTGAGCGATACGCCCACGTTCTGGCGAACGTGGCGACGGCGCTGCTCATCGGGCTCGCTCTCGAAACGGCCAATCGCACAGCGGAGCAACTCGTGCTGGAAGCACTGCCGCTGAAGCTGTTCGGCTGGGCGGGGTTCCTGTTCGGGGCGGCGCTCTGTGCGGGTCTCGGAAGGCGAGACGTAGAACGCCGCGCGGGGCTGCGACGTTCGCTTCTGCTGGTGGCATTGGCGGCCTGTGCAGTGATTGTGTTGTTCCCCGTGTGGATCCGTGTCGGAATCTGGTCGTCGGCCCGCGTGAGTTCGATGACTTGGATTGTCCTGTTCAAGGGACTGATTCCATTTGGCATCCTGTTTCCACTGGGGTGTGCCAGTGGATCACTGCTGAGACACAGCTCCAGTCGCAGCTCCGTCGCCATCTCGATCGGAGTGGGATATGTGATGGCCACTCTGGCAACTTGGTCCCTCGTCGGGACGCTCATCGCGGTCACCTGCACCGCCACCGGGTTGTGGCTGGTACTCTGGCCGGTGGGCGATTGGCGAGCGGTAACAGCTCGTCGAGGCTGGAATCGCCAAGCCGCCGCGCTGGCCACCGGTGTCTGTCTCATTGCCGTATCCTTCGGCTGCCAGGGCTGGCTCAACCCGGCTCGCTCGGCGCGATTGCTGTTCAGCGGCGAGGCATTCGCCGCAGCGGGAAGCGGTCAGGATCTCCTCATGATCGAGCATTCGGACCGCACGCGCTGGCTCAAGACGATCGAAGGCGAGAACGGCGTGTGGACGGTCTGGCGGCAACGGGCCAATCAACTCGTCGTGCGGCGAAATGGAATGTACTCGGGGCAGCTGAGCCTTGACCCAACACTCGGACCGCAGAGCTACTGGTCGGTGATGACCGCAGCAGTGCCGCTGGTCGTGCATCCGCAGGCGAACGATGTGCTGTGTCTGGGAACGCCGGGAACCGTGGAGATCAACACGCTGCTGGGCTTTCCGGTTCACTCGCTGACGTGCGTGGAAGCGGACCGCGATGTTCACTCGTTGCTCGAGTACGAAGCCTCATTGATGACCATCCCCTCGCGATTGCATGACGGTCGACTGGAGTGGGTCGAAGCGACGCCGATGCAGTTCGCGACCTCCCCGGCGACGCGGTCGTACGATGTCATCCTCTGCCCCGAGGCGTCCTCGATTCCTCTGCGATCACAACCTCAACTCACACGCGAGTTCCATGCGCGGCTCGCGGCTCGCTTAAATGAGGGCGGGCTGTTTTGCCAGCGCATGAACATCGTCGACTTCGGGTCCGCGCCGCTGCTCCACACGCTGCGAAGTCTGCGGTCCGCATTCGAGCAGACGTGCATCATCACCACCGACGGATCCGAGGTGTTGTTGCTGGCGACGAACTCCCCTGCCCCGCTGTTTGATCCCGGCCTGATGGCTCGCTTGGAAACCCCACAGGTCCAGCGGTTGTGTGCCACGCTGGGGGTCGATTGGTCGATGTTCGCCCAACTGGCCTGCGTCCAAACGGAGGCCATTGACGAGTTACTGGCCGAGACTCGCCGCTCGCAAAACAGTTGCCTGAATGCTCGGTTCACGATGAGCCTGGCCTCGGAGACGCTGCGTTGGGGGCCGAAGTGGAAGGAGAAGCAGGACGTGTTTGCGAATCGGGCCGAACTGATCCTGACGGCCATGCACTTGGAAGATGAGGCCGAGCAAACGCTGGCTCGGCGGATTCAAGACTCGCAGGAACGAGTCCGCATTCTGACCGAGAAAGCCGATGACCAGTGGAGCTACCGCCGCGTGCTCAAGGAGTCCCTCAAGGATCGGCCCCGCACTTCGATTCAGCGGATCAACCATGAGATTCGGCAAGCCCTGACCCCGGAAGACCGGCACCGGAAAGCGTACCTCGTGGCCCTGGGACGAGCGGCTCGTGAAGAGGCTCCGACACTGGAAGCGATCGCGAAGATCGAGTCTTTCGCCGAGCCGTACGACCCGCTGGTGACCGACTTCGTGTCGTTCGAGGTGGCGCACCTGCTCGGTCGGGCGCAGGACTCCGACCCGGCCCGCGAGTACGGGCACTGGATGCACTGCATCACCTACGCCCCCGGCAATGACCTGTCCGTTCGCCCGGTGGCTGCGGCCCTCAACCTGCTGCGGCGCAATCCGGAGATCGTGCCGGATGCCGCGTGGCGCTGGGACCAGTTCAGTCAACTGCTGGATGTGATGCGAGTCCGCTGGGCCGCTCGCTGGCAGGCGGAAGCACCGTCGAAGTTCGAGGCTGCGGACATGCAGTATTCGATGGAAGCCGTGACAGCCACGTTGTCCGCGATGGACGATCTGGCGACAGAAGCGGGCGTGGATCGCGCGACCTGGAAAGTCCAGCGGCGGATCTGGGAGGACTCACTGGTGACTCCCACCCGGACGCGGCAAGGGAACGGCGAGGCACGGAATCCGATGCTGGAATCGGTGCGGCAGGAATGGATGCGGCGGAATAGTGAGCTGGCCGAGCCGAAGTGAATCGCGTCGTATCCCTGTGGGTCGCGAGCGTTGGACGTCAGGAATTGTCTCGGAATAAAATGTGGATTTGCAATACGTAAGACGGACTTCCAGTCCGTCTTTTTGGACGGACTGGAAGTCCGTCCTACGTCGAAAACCGGAATCTATGTCGGAACTGTTCCTAAGTCCAACGTGCTGCACGACGCTGTCATGCGTCGTGCCTACCCGCCCGCGTTCCCTGCGTCACGCCGCCCGGGCACGGGGGGCTGACCGGCCGCCCGCTCGCTGTCGGTTCTACTGGCGACCGTGGCGATTACTTTGGAAAAACCAGCAGACGCCCGTCGCGTTCGACCTCCCAGCGACGGTCGGACTCCCCTGCCCCTTCTTGCACGTCGTGGATGCGATCACCGGTGCGGAACCCGGATTGATCGGCGAATGAGGCACTCGTCACGGAGGTGAGAACGGCAATCCCCGGCTCGGCGGGGTCACTTGCGGCTGAGGCTCCCGGCGGGAGGGCGAACCCGTCGAGGTCGAGGGCCACGTGTCCCTTCTCTCTGTTCTCAGCTCGGACGAGATCGATCTCCAGATGCTTCGGACTCTGCCGGACCCAGGCGATGAAGTCCTCGACCTCCCGCAGATCCTGGCCGTTCACTACCAGCAGCTCGTCCCCCGGCTTCAGCCCTGCCCTGTCGGCAGCCAGGCCCGGTTCGACCTTCGAGAGCTGGATCGTTTCGCCCCGCACTCGCGCTGGCGACCACGTTACTCCCAGTCGACTCGGCAGCGGAGTCCCAAGTGTGTGAGGGGAGAGTTCATACCGGCAAGCCTCTCGGAAAACGAGCGGCTGCGGGTGATTGGCCAGTTGAGTTGTATGAACAGCCAGAACCGTCGCCACCCGTTGAATCCCTTCAATGTTCAGCTTCTCGATATCGTCGCTGGGACGGTGGTAGTCGTAGTGCATCCCCGTGTGGAGCATCACGTACGGGATGTTGCGAAGATAGAAGCTGTGGTGGTCGCTGTCGTCGCGCTGGGCCCAGTCGAACTTGAATTGGAGGTCGCTGGCATTCGACCGAGCCAGCGATGTGCGCAGACCGGGCAAAGTCCGCCCGCCGAACACCTCGACGGTGTCGTCTCGAAGTCGCCCGACCATATCGAGGTTGGTGTAGAACCGAATCTGCGGGCGGGCCGGGTGCGTCCTGAGCCAATGCTCCGACCCGAGCAGCCCCTTCTCTTCGCCGTCCCAGAAGGCGAAGGCGACGCTGCGGCGCAGAGCGGGTCCGCCTTTCAGGGCCTCTGCGATCTCCAGCAAGCACGACACTCCGCTGGCGTTGTCATCGGCCCCGTTATGGATCTGACCGAAGGGGCCTTGGCTGTTCGTACGATTGCCGAAACCGACATGGTCGAAGTGAGCCCCGAGGACGATCCACTCGTCCTTGAGTTGGGGATCGGACCCGACGAGCAGGCCCAGGACGTTCTGATACCCGGCCCCAAACGACTGGCGGTAATCGTTCTTGGAGCCGATCGGCTGGAGCTTCAGGCGGCGGAGTTCGTGTGAGAGATATGCGGCGACCGCCTGCCCCCCGGCTGTGCCCGCTTCTCGGCCTTGGAGCGTGTCACTGGCCAGGAAGGCGGCGTGGGCCTGCAGTTCCTGGATGGTGACGGGTGATTCGTCGGCTTCCTGAGCGCTGGCCGCTGAGTGGAATACGAGACACAGCGTCAAAGCCATGAGTGCCAGAGCGTCACCGAGTGTCGTCTTTCGCTCCGCGAAAGCACGTCCTCTCGCGGAGCGAAAGGCGACACTCCCACAGACACGCACCCATTCACCCGCCGATTTCCTTCGGCGGCTCTGACTTTTCGTCGTTCTCACCTTCTTTAATTCCCTTTTTGAATTCAGTGATCGACTTGCCGACGGAGCGCATCGTCTGCGGCAGCCGACTCCCGAACAGAAGCAGGGCGATCCCCATAATCAGGCCCAATTCCCAAACACCCATTCCAAACATGAGCCACGATCCTCTCGGGAAAGAACCCGCGTGCGGTGGCTGTCCACCGCCCGTTGCAAAGCAGATCAGCTGAGACGGCCCCTTGCCACCCCTGCCCCCCTGCCGGAGACTCCAGTCTAACCCGGTCGAGTAGGAATCTCAAACGGGTAGGAATCTCAAACGGGCAGGAATCTCACACTCCCCCGCCCCTTTATTCTACCGCTGTTGCCGCATCAGAGTTCGGAGCAATCATGTCGCGAAACTGAATCAGTGTTGTTTCGAGGCGACAGCACAAATCGGTGACGTACTCCTCCAGGCCACAGCATACTCGTGACAGACTTCCCAACTGCCCGAGAACATCCAGTCGACGCCATATTCCCAGACGTGGCGATCGACAAATGCGGGGCGAATCAAGTCGAATGAGCGAAGAAAGACTGAAGTTGTGTTGCGACAGTCCCCCGTCGAGATGATGATTCTCCAGCTGACAGCGGCGTAATTTCCTCAAGGAAGGACCACTCCCATGCCGACGCCTGACTCTTTCGGCCTTGAACTTCGCGAAGACCCGACCCTGCCCGCCAAGACCCTGGTGGCCCCGATCAGCGTGATCCGGGACATCCGGGCCGCCTTGGGCGAGGTGGCCATGAACATCCAGATCGGATGGGACTCCCCGGCTGTGAGGGTGTCATCGGATTTATACGAGGCGTTCAACGCCTGGAACGAGATGCAAGAAGACTACGAAGAGGAGTCGAAGCCGATCGACGAGGGGCTGTATAACTGAATTGGCTCTGTCGGCACTGCCCCATTCACGCACCAGCCGCGCCCTCTCGCCTTCGAGATGACGCGGCTGTTTTTATTGGCGTTTCGAGGGATTTGCACGCACGCCATGGGCGTTGTGGCTCAACGATCTGGATCAGCCGTGTGGCAAGATCAGCCGTGTGGACAGACGCCGTGAACAGGATCTACGATGACCGCCAGCGAGACGCCTGTGGGGTTGGGGGGTTTCAAGGTGCGAAAACCACGGAATTCGCCTCGCCAACCAAGTGTGCCGGTTGATTGAAATCAGCCCTTCATACGACTCACGTCGCAAATTTGCGCACGCTGCGCAAATTTCCGATGGCCCGGAGACTTCTGTACCCCGAAGGGGTTATCTATCACAGCCCAGGGTCGCGACGCAGGAGCGCACCCTGGGAAACGTGGTCCGGGAAGCCCAACCCTGAAAGGGTTGAACACCCGCGTGACCCTGTGTGGAACCCCTTTCAGGGTTCGGCCCCTGCGAGACCGGACCCAGGGTGCGCGACCGGTGGTCGCGACCCTGGGCTGTAATGTTTCACCCCTTCGGGGTGCAGAGGCCGCCTCGATGAGGAGTGGCTTCTGGCTGACTACTGGCTGCTTCCCCTTCGGTTGCGGCTGTGCGGCGCTGGGTTCATCTGTGTTCATCTGCGTTCATCTGCGGCTCACCAACTCCTGGATTTCTCCCAGGCTCCGTGCCTTGTCTCAGCCAGCGGGTTGAACAGAGTGCCTTACGCGAAGGCGAGAAGAAGACCAGCCGCCAGAACCCTTCGCACCTTCGCGTGAGGCACTCTGAATCCCGAAATCGAATCACCCAGCCGTCTCGTCGAGTGGTCGACCAGCCATCCCACGCGGAACGGGGAATGTCGTGAGCTGCCGACTTTCGTGACGCACACACCCATTCGAGTGCTGTGAGTTCTTCCGATCAATAGTCGTGCTGAGCATTCCGACTCTACGGGTGCATTCGCTCAATGGGGGTGCCTGCATGTCGAATTGCAGAGTGTACTGGAGAGGTAAAATTCAGAGGCCACGGATCGACACGGAAAAACACGGA
>JAYTWO010000124.1:0-9749 GCA_043743415.1 Planctomycetota bacterium | reverse complement strand
GGAATGTCGCACGACGCTCCACGTCGTGAGTCACGACGCGGAGTGTCGTGCGACATTCCTGGCCCGTCACTCGCAAACAGAATCTCATCCGTGATCCGCTGCACCTGTCCTTGACGATCCACGCAGGCCAGGACGCTGTGGCCCCTGGCGACTTGCCGGCCGTCGCGGAACACTTGGTATTCATGTTCCAGCTTGGCCGGAGTCTGGCGGGAGATGCGGGTGCGAATGGTCAGTTCGTCATCAAACCGAGACGGCACCTTGTAGTGGCACTCAATTTTGACAACCACCAAGAAATACCCCCGCTCTTCCATCACGCGGTAATTGCCGCCTTGTGCCCGGAACAGTTCGGTCCGTCCCATCTCGAAGAAGTTGAAATAGTTGGCGTGGTGCAGGTAGCCCATCGCATCGGTCTCGCAATACCGGACGCGAACCTGGATTTCGTGAGAGTCGATCGGCATGAGGAGGTTCTCGGGAATGAGTCGCTACGGGTCAGGGTGCCGATCATTGCGAGCGAAGGAGAACGCGGCAACCGATCGAGAGGTTCCCATGTGTCCACTCCGCACCCTTGATCCCAACGCCCGTCCCGGTCAGAGTGAACCCATTCATCCGCAGTGTCAGTCATCCTTGAGGATACATCCCGATGCGGTTCGCGAGTGCCGGAAATCAGACTCACAACACGCGGCAGGCCGTTCGTGAGGCTGTCGCGTCGATTCAGCAGCAGTTGGCTGGGCAAACCGCCGATTTGGCCTTCGTGTTTGTGTCTCCCCATCATGTCACCGATCCGGGTGTCGGTCGGATGCTGTTCGACGCGGTGAAGTCGCGTGTACTGATCGGCTGTACCGCCGAATCGGTCGCGGCCAATGGGCAGGAGTACGAAAACGGTCCGGCGATTGCCGTGTGGGCGGCGTCTCTGCCGGGGTGTGGCGTCGATGCGTTTCACATTGCGTTCGAGCGGACGCTGGATGGATTGTTGGCGACGGGGGCCCCCTCTGCCGATCTCGTCGCTGCTTCGCCGCGCGCGGCGTTTCTGTTGGGCGATCCGTTCTCCTGCTCCGTCGACTCGATGCTGGCCCACTTCGCCGCCGAGTTCCCGGGTCTGCCCGTGATCGGCGGCATGGCCAGCGGTGCCAGCGCTCCCGGCGAGAACCGTCTGTTCCTGAATGACGGGGAGTACGATCATGGGGCCGCCGGGGTCGTGATCGGCGGACCGGTCTCGATTCGGTCGGTGGTCTCGCAAGGCTGTCGACCCATCGGACAGACCTTCGTGGTGACTCGCGCCAACCGCAACATGCTCGTCGAACTCGGCGGACGCCCCGCTCTGGAACAGCTCAACACGCTCTACCGCGATTCCGAACCCGCCGATCAACAGCTGATTAAACGCGGCGTCCATGTCGGCCTGGCCATGAGTGAGTACCGCGAGAGTTTTAATCGAGGGGATTTTTTGATTGCCAACGTCATCGGAGCCGATCGAGACAGCGGAGCCCTGGCCCTGGGAAATCTCATTCGCACCGGCCAGACGATGCAATTCCATGTGCGAGACGCAACGACCGCCGACGAAGACCTGCGATCACTGCTGGCCAGTTCTCTCTCCGCCGGACCCGCTCAGGGTGGGTTACTCTTCAGTTGTAACGGTCGCGGGACTCGGATGTTCTCTGCCCCGCACCACGATACGAGTACGATCCTCGACCTCGCCGGGACAATCCCGCTGGCTGGTTTTTTTGCCCAAGGCGAACTCGGCCCGGTCGCGGGTCAGAACTACATCCACGGGTTCACGGCCAGCGTGGCGCTGTTTGGAGCAGGTTGATGGCGAGTGTCCGGCGTCAGCTGGATGGTGGCTCTGGTCAATTGAGTCACACACTCCCCACGAGTCCGTCCCATCTGATGAGTCCGATGAATCGATCAATCTTCCGGGCGGACCCCCGTGTGCTTGGCCAGTCGAGACAACATACGAGGACCGACTCTTCCCCATCGTGAAACGCAAAGGTCACGTCGAACCAACCCGCGCGCCCGAGAGTTCGGTGAGAGCCGGACTGCCGCTTGATCTGCCACCCGAGTCGCAGCCGTGCAGCCAGCAGTCGGCCCGCCTTGATGGCTGGTCAGCGACTCATGGTGTCGGGACCAAGAAGTGGACCGCCTGCGGTCGCGTCTCGCCCTGCTCGGCTAGCACACGCAGAGCCAGCACCTCGGCCTTGGTCATGGCCTCGTCCGCAGAACTCCCATAGGCCATCACGCCGGGCCACTCTGGAACCTCAGCCAGCCAGCGACCATCGCCCTCGCGTTCGCAATCCAGCGTCAGTTCCATGCTCGCTCCAGCTTTAGAATTGCCAGTTCAAGGCTCGATTGCACATCGGACCAGCGATGGGTTTCGCTGTCTTTACCACACGGCTTCTACCCAAACCGGTGCTTGGCGATCAACTCCGCGATCTGCACGGCGTTCGTCGCTGCCCCCTTGCGCAGGTTGTCGCTCACGCACCAGAAGGCCAGGCCGTTCGGGTGCGACAAGTCCTTGCGAATGCGGCCCACGAACACGAGGTCCGACCCGTCGCAGGTCGACGGCACCGGGTAATGGCTGTTGATGAGGTCATCCACGACCTTGATCCCCGGGAATGCCGCGAACAGCTCGCGGGCCTTCTCCGGCGAGATGTGCCGCTCCGTTTCGACGACGATCGACTCGCTGTGGCAGTTCGACACGGGCACGCGGACAGCGGTGGGGCAAACCAGGATCGACTCGTCGCCGAGAATCTTGCGAGTCTCGTAGACCATCTTGAGTTCTTCACTGGTGTAGCCATCGGCCTTGTGGCCACCGATCTGCGGGATGCAGTTGAAGGCGATGGGGTGCTTGAAGGCCGTGTAGTGGTACGTCTCGCCCTTGAGATGCGCGGTGGTCCCTTCGATCAACTCCTGCTGCCCGAGGACGCCGACACCGCTGGTCGCTTGGTAGGTCGAGACGATCACCCGCTTGACCTTCCCGAAATCGTGCAGCGGCTTGAGAGCCATCACCATCTGGGTCGAGGAGCAGTTCGGGCTGGCAATAATCCCGGCTGTGACCTTGAGGGCCTCCAGCGGATTCACCTCTGGAATCACCAGCGGCACATGCTCGTGCATCCGCCAATAGCCCGACTCATCAATGACGGTCGCCCCAGCTGCGACCGCTGCGGGGAGGAAGTCGCGGGCCACCTCATCGGGCGTGGTGGCGATCACGAGGTCACACCCGGCGAAGGCGGTCTGCGTCAACTCCTCGACCACAATCGGTTTCCCCCGAAACGTGATCGTACTCCCCGCACTGCGTGCCGAGGCCAGGAAGCGATACCGCTCCACCGGCAGATTTCGAGTCTCCAGCAACTGCCGCATAATGCGGCCCACAGCCCCCGTGGCCCCCACGAGCGCAACACACTTGAACACGGCACAGTCTCCGACGGAACGAACGAAACGCGACGCAGAATTGTAGAGGCGCAGGGGAGTGGGCGGCAACGTGTGTGCCTCCCAAAAGTCGGCAGCTCACGACATTCCCCGTGGCATGGCTGGTCGACCACTCGACGACGAGACGGCTGCGAGATTCGATTTCGGGATTCAGAGTGCCTCACGCGAAGGTGCGGAGGCGCGAAGGGTGCTGACGGCCCGTCTTCTTCTCGGCTTCTCGCCTTCGCGTGAGGCACTCTGTTCAACCCGCTGGCTGAGACAAGGCACGGAGCCTGGGAGAAATCCAGAAGTTGGTGAGCCGCAGATGAACGCAGATGAACACAGATATTCGCAGTAGATAGGCTGATCGCGAACGAATTGCACTCGTCGTTGAGCCTCTTCATCTGTGTTCATCTGCGTTCATCTGTGGCTCACAAACCTTGCGGCATGAGGCACTGTGGTGGATTTCTGCCGCTGCCGACTTTTCGGATGCACACGCCCTCCCCACCACGAGGGCTTGTTTCCGTGGTCTCTACGCTGGTGCGATCCAGTAGCGCACAAGCGCGGGAACCACCCCGACAAGTGGGGTGGCGGGGAGACTTTTTTCGCCTGCCTGCCTACGATTCGGACGAATCCGGAGGGGGTGAGGCGGGCCGGGAACGCTGAGCCTTCTTGGCCGCCTTCGCAATCAGCCGGGGGAGTGACTCCTGAACCTGTGCAGTCGTCGGATTCACTCCCGGACGAGGCACGACGACCACATCCAGTGCGGGCGGCAACTCATGTTGCAGCAGGCGAAACGCCTCGCGAATCGCCCGCTTCAGGGCGTGCCGCACGACTGAGTTCCCGCAGCGTTTCCCCACGCTGGTTCCCAGTCGAGTGGGGCCAGCCTCACGCTGCGACACGAACACCAGAAGCACCGCGTCTCCCGCCGAATGCTTGTTCGCAAAGACGGACTCATACTCGGCGGGCGTGTGCATCCGCTGGCTGGGGCGAAACAAGTAAGGCAACTGAGTCATCCGGTGGGGTGCCTGCTGAAGAATCCCGAGGTCAGTGGGGGGGGCATTGCCGTTTCACCGGTGATGGTCTCGGAATCCGTGTCCGGGCAGGCTGCTGACTGACCTCGCCGATAACACATCGAGCTGCCCAGGGCCAGTTCGTACTCGCTATCTCCGGGCGAGATCAACTCCCGGCCCCAGTCACGGAACCGGAACGATTTCCAGAGTTGCAGGCGTGTCAGCGGAGATGGGAAGTTAGTCTTCATACACAGTCGGTCAGCCGTCAGGGGACAGGTCGCGTTTCAGGTTACGCTTCCCAGAGGACGGTGGGAAGGCTCAGGGAGCCGCTACTGACCGGCAATAGTTGCGAGTCAAGAGGGGCTGGCGAGATTCCTCGGAAGATTGTGTAACAGCCCGTCTACATAACGTATCTGCTTGTGGTGAAAGGCATTGCGGATCGATTCTGTGTCCGAACGAGTCGCCCAATCGTGCATAATTCCGGTTGACCCTGACAAATCGTCCTACATACAACCTCTGTGGAGTCTCAGATTCCACCCTCCACGCTTCAATTCTTGAGGCGTATCCCGTGACCGCACCGGAATTTTCCGGTCCAAACCCAGTTTGGGTGTCCTCACCAGACCCGCCAAACCACTCCCTTCCACCCGATTTTCCGTTTCAACCGTCACCGTCGGCATTGTTCGTGTTCAGACCGGCACTCCCTGTGCCGATATCTGATACGACCGATTCTGTCGGAGCATCCGTCACATTCCATTCAGGCATGAAGCACGAGCTGAATCGACCGGTTATGCAACCAGTCGCAAACAGGCGTGCCGTCCGACCACATTGGGGCGAACGATGAGCGCATCGAAGGCTTTCGCATTTTCTCTGGCACTCCTCCTCGGAGCTGGTGGGCAGGCTTCTGCTCAGGCCCCCATCGTCTACAACGAGGTGGTCGAATCCGGGATGGACTCCAGCGGGAGCGTCTCCGGGGCTACGCCGATCGGTTCGGCGGGCGGCTACTTCTGGGTCAATGGGGACTTCGGCGAACGACCGGGGATCAACGGCAACTACGCGAGCTTTGGCTCGTTTGCCCCGATTGACTTCCTGGGATCGGACCAACAGTTCTTCCTGGATGTCCAGGGGATGGTCAACGATGGCGCCAACATGGGGGCCAGTGCGGGCCTAGGATATCGCCAATTGGTCGACCGCTGGGGCAGCATCTTCGGCGTCAACAGCTACTACACCTTTGACCAGAGCCAGCGCGGCTTCTCTTACAACCAGGGTGGTTTCGGAGCCGAATGGTTGACCCAGTACTTCCAGGTGACGGCGAATGCCTACGTGCCGTTTAACACCGCACCGAACAACCTCGGTCCGGTCATCCAGACGAACAATGCCATCTTCCAGAACCACAATCTGGCGTTCATCAACATCCAGAACGCGGAAGCCCAGGCCCGCGGCGGTGACGTTGAAGTCAGCGTGCCGATTCCCGGACTGCAGTGGATGTCCGTTGCTGGTGGGGCGTACTACCTGGATGCCCAGAATGCCGACGCCGTCAACGGGGTCCGCGGTCGTGTGCAAGCCGACCTCAGCAACGTGTTGCTCAACCTGACCTACAACAAGGACGATCTGTACGGCAGCCAGGTCAACTTCGCCGCGACCTATCTGTTCGGCGCTCAGAACGGCAACTACAACCCGCGCGTCAAGTCGCTCTACGACCGCATGAACGATCGCGTCCGTCGCACCACTCGGATCGCCACTCAGTTCACGACCGTTAACCCCATCGAGTTGGCGATCAACCCGGCGACTGGCTTGCCGTGGACCTTCGATCACTTCGACAACACCGCAGCGGCAGGCGGCAATGGGTCGAATGAGTTGCGGTATAACACGCTCATCGCTTCCAGCCCCGCGGACGCATTGTTGTTCTATCGGGGGACGACATCTCGCACGAATCTGCTGACCGGGCCGACGGGCATCACCCTGAACGACAACCAGCTGGTCTTCGGCGAAGGCTGCCCGGCGCTCATTCCCGTGGCGAATCGTCCGGGACCGCTCATTCCCTTGCCGAACTTCGATCCGGCGGGAGCGAACCCATTTGTCGGGTCCGCTGCGGGGAATGTCTTCACACTGGCGGACAATAACCGGATCGCAGGGCTGAACATCATTGCCCCGACCGGTGGGAACGCAATCTTCGGCAGCGGCATCAACAACTTCCGGTTGGAGAAGCTGAACCGCAACATCGACCCAACGATTCCGGGACCGAACGGCACCACGGGCACGGGTGGGGGCATTGTCCTCACTAATGCGAGTGGAACGGGGGTCATTCAAGACTTCGGGTTCAACATCCCGAGTACGAACGGTCCCAGCGGCATCGTGATCGACAACACCAACACGGCTCCACTCAACGTGTCGATCACCGACGGACGGTTCCTCGATGGGGGCCGGTTTGGCATCCTGTTGCGTGGGAACAGCTCGGACATCACGGCCAGCATCGACAATGTCCACAACGACTCCAGCGCCACCGGTCTCCAGGTGCAGGCCATCGCCAGTGGTGCGGGAGAAAACGTCTCGGTCACTGTCACCAACAGCAACTTTGACAACGCGGTCGGTGGTGTCCCGGGTTCCGGTGACGGGATCGCCGTGATCGGGAACAACGGGGATGTGGTGTTGAATGTCAGCAACACCACGGCGCTCAATGCGGCCCGTGATGGCCTGCATGTCGATTTGGTGAATGGGTCCACGGGGATCCTGACTCTCAACACGCTGAATCTCTCCAGTGCGGGTGTCGATGCGATCTTCACGAATGTGAATGGCTCGACACTCAACTTGACAGGCACGGGAGTGAACGGCACCGGGGCTGGCGACGATGGATATGACTTCCGCGTGTCCACTGCCGGAACCTTAAACGCCTTGCTGACCGGGAGTAATCTCTCGGGTGCAACCGGTGATGGCATCATCGGTCTGGTGACTGGCGCTTCGACGGCCAACCTGAATGTGAACGGCACCTCCGTCGCCAACGCCGGAGGAAACGGACTGTTCGTAACGACCAACGGAGACTCCGATTTTGTGGGTCGACTGACCAACAGTTCGCTGGACTCGGCGGATCTGAATGGCGTTCGGCTGGATACCTTGGGCGGATCACGCAGCACGCTGTTCCTCACGAATAGCGACGCCACGAATGCCGCGCTGAACGGTCTGCTCTCCACGACGACTGGAGGCTCGCGCACGGATCTGGTGATGGTCGATCAGGGCTTCGACGGCGCGGTCTTGGAGGATGCCATCAATCTGAATGCCACGTCCAATTCGACGGTCATCGTCACGGGCAATAACGTGTCGGGAGCCAATGCCGGGGATGACGGGATTCAGATCACCGCCAATGATTCGCTGGTGGATCTGACTTTCATCAACACGGGATCTTTCGTCAGTCCGGGAGACGATGGCATCAACTTCACGGGAACCAACACCAGTACCGTCAATATCAATATCGATGGCTCTCCCAGCTCGTTCAACGGAGCGGGCGGCGATGGCATCGAAGGCAACTTGACCGATTCGACCAGCAGGCTGGTGCTGACCGATGTCACGTTCCAGGGCGCGACTGAGGAAGGGATCGGAGTCACCGCTCTCAACTCGATCTTCAACGGGGTTGTCACGAACGGGTCGTTCAACGATGCGGGAGCGACTGGAGCCCGTCTGACCCTCAGCAATTCGACCGGCAACCTGACGCTGGATAATACCGACGTGTTCAGCGCCGGTCTGGACGCTTTGCTGGTGAATGCCACCAACGGCTCCGACTCGGTGGTCAACCTGCTGAACGGCATCTCACTCGGCAGTGCGGGCGATGATGCCATCGATGTCATCTCGAATGACTCGGTCGTGACCGTGCAGGGGAGCCAGGTCACCGGAAGCCTGGCCACCGACGATGCGATCCATTTGGCTGCGAATAATGGCGATATCAATCTGCTGTTGGCCAATGCCGGATCGTTCACCTCTCCGGGTGGAGATGGCATCGACTTCACGGGGGTCAATACCAGCAACCTGAATATTCAGGTCCAAGGCTTCCCGCTGTCGTCGTTCGACAACGCGGGTCGGAATGGGGTCATCGGTGTGCTGACCGGAGCCTCGACGGCGAACCTCGTGCTGACGAACACCAGCTTCGACAATGCCACGCTGGAAGGGATGGGCGTCACGGCGACCAATTCGACCTTCAATGGAGCGGTCACCAACGGCTCCTTCGATGACGCTCAGGGCGGTGATGCCGTCCGGATGACGCTGAATAACTCCATCGGCAACCTGACGCTCAACAATGTCACGGCACTGAGAGCGGCCGGAAACGGCCTCCGCGTGGATGCGGACAATGGATCGACCGCGACCGCTTCCCTGCTCAACGGCGTCGCCCTCAACGATGCGGGCCTCGACGCGATGAACCTCCGGGCGAACAACCTTTCGTCAGTCACCGTGACGGGTGACGGGGTCTCCGGGGCACGAGCCGGGAATGATGGAATCCATATCACCTCCAACCTGAACTCCCTCGTCGATTTGACCCTGATTAACACGGGTTCGTTCGTGGACGCCACTGGAGACGGCATCGATTTCTCCGGGACCGCCAACGGCGATGTCAACATCAACATCTCGGGGGCTCTGGCCTCGTTCGATGGTGCGAACCGCAACGGCATCATTGGCGTTCTGAACGCCTCGGATGCCACGCTGAATCTGGATGGCCCCAACTTCCGCAATGCCGGGATCGATGGTCTGCACCTGGAACTGGTCGCGGGCTCGACTCTGACTGGCAATATCGTCGACAGTAACTTCTCACGGGACGTGCAGTCCGGAGATGACGGTCTGGAGATCCTGCTCAACGCCTCGGCGGCCACGCTCAACTTCACGAATTCTCCGGTGGACAATGCGGGTGATGACGCGATTCACATCGAAGCCATCAACGCCTCGCTGTTCAACATGAAGTTCACCGGCGGCTCGCTGCTGAATGCTGGCGGCGACATGACCGACATCACCTTCCTGGGTGGCTCGGTCGTGAACTTCAATCTCGATCCCGTCGCCACCGGAGCCGGTGAGAACGGCCTGCGGTTCCTGGGCGATGGCGTGGGATCGCGACTGAATGCGATCATCAGCAACTCGGATATGTCGGTGGCCGCTGACCCGGTGGGTGAGAACGGCATCCTGGGAACGCTCACGAACCAGGCTGTGGCGAATGTCACGCTGAACGACAGCGACATCGCCAATGCGACGCTGGATGGCATCAACGTGAATGCCTCGGGGAACAGCACGTTCAACGCCACGCTGAACAACAGTCAGGTCTCGCGTGCCGGTGGTGACGGCCTCGATCTGACGCTGGTCAACTCG
>JAYTWO010000123.1:0-27028 GCA_043743415.1 Planctomycetota bacterium | reverse complement strand
TTCGAAAAGCAGATGGGGAACGGGACCGATTCGTGAGAGCTGAGCAACATGGTAGTTCCGGTAGGCCAGGTTGTGCCTGATCGATCAAGCACAGCCTGAACGACACGAACCCCATTTGGGCACTCTCTCCTAGATTTGTGTCTGTCGAAGATGGACAATCCTGAATGAAGGCTTCGACCCGATCTACGGAGCCAGGCCGCTCCGTCGCGTGATCCAGAACCACCTGCAAAACGCTTTGGCCAACGCCCTCTTCGGCGGGGAGTTCACCGAGGGGGCCACGATCCGGGTGAACGACCTGCACAGGGAAGGTCCACACAGTCCTGTGAAAGTCGCTGTGTGTGCATCACACAAAAGTCGGCAGTTCACGACATTCCCCGTGGGATGGCTGGTCGACCACTCGACGAGACGGCTGGCTGGGACAAGTCACGGAGGCCGGGAGAACTCCAGGAGTTGGTAAGCCGCAGATGAACGCAGATAGTCGCAGCGCGGCATCGCCGCAACCCAAGTGATCTGCCGCGCTGCGCCTCCGTGGTGAGTCTCTGCATACTTTCCTGATGCACACACGAGGGGGGGCAGGGGGAAGGGGGCAAACCCATGATTTCAGTGAGTGAACTGACGTGTCCGACAAACATCCCGCCACTGGGATTGTCCCAATGGTTCCCGCATCTGTGCGCTACGAAATACCTACGAATTTCCGGTAGCCTACAAGCGCTGGAACCACCCCGGCGAGCGGGGTGGCGTTCCGTTGGAAACGTCAAAGAACTCCCTTCACCTTCAGCCGACCGGAGTGGGAGTGCGAGGGAACAGCCCCTGTGAACTGAAGGCGGGCACCTGGGCCTCGTGCTCCAGTCGCTGGGCGATCGCTTCCAGGTCGTGGCTCGTCGGGGGGGCTTGCCGGGCGGCGAGTTGCAGCACGTCGATTTGTACACTCATCGGCAGGCGGGCCATCAGCTCGCCGACCTGTTGCGAGGGCAACACGCTGACGATCCGGGCCAGGGTTTCCGCAGGCTCCATCAGTAATGCCGGGAGCCAGTCCGAGAACCGCGAGGTCACCAGAAACTCCAGCGGGTTGGTGTGCAGCTGGGAATCGTAGGTGGGTGAGGACGCTCGTGTGACGGGCTCAGTCGGTTCCTCATCACCCCGACGAGCGGCCACAATCGCCCAGCCGAGGGCGAAAAAGACCAGACCAACGCCGCACAGGGGATACAACACCGACGGATCGCGCAGCGGGTCGAGGGAACTCGTGTGAACCACGACCGGCACGCTGGCAATGCGTTCGCCGGGGATCAGGTCGATGACCACCTCGGGAGACGGACCGGAATCGGGCAGGGCGTCGTCGACTCGCTTCTGCAGTTGGTGGTTCACGTCGCGCTCGACCACCTCGAACGTGGTCTCCTCGGCAGTGGCCAGCATCTCGAGCTTGCGGAGGTAGAACTCCTCCGGTACGGCGAGGTGGACATGGACCAGTTCGGCCATTTCCTGGTTGATGCCCAGGAGGGTGGAAGCGGCTTTGGCGTCCTTTTCGCGGCGACTGGTCGCCATCAAGTCTCCACCCGGCCCCACGGGCATGGCCGGAGGATGTGGCACCAGATAATGGGCGTCCCCCGGCATTGGCGGAGCCACGCCCGGCAATCGCGTCGCCAAGCGGTCGCTCAGTGGGTCGGCCCACGGATGCTCGACGGCTGTCTGAAACGGGACATCGTCGATGAACACTCCGACACGGATGCCGTCGACATGCTGGAGGAGTTGCTCGATACGGCGGCGGTAAATCGCTGAGCGTTCGTCGCGCTGCTGGTCCTGTTGCCGCCGCATCGGTTCGTCGGTCGTCGCTTCGTAAGTAATCCGGCGGTCGAGGTCCATCACGATCACGTCATTGGCCGAGAGGTTGGCCTTACTTCCTGCGACCGCAGCCCGCACCGAGCGAATGATTTCGGGCGTGATCTCCGAGCCGGGCTGGGGCTTCAGGTAGATGGTGGCGCGGGACTTGGCCTCGCGATTCCAACCGGCGGTCTTGTCATCGTCCCACACGACATCGGCGTGCGCGATTCCCGACATCTGGTTGAGCATGCGGCTGATCTGGCGGGCGCGGGCAATCTCTCGCGCGGCGTCGCGCTCGCGGGTGCCCGAGAAGTGACCGAGCTTCGAGTTGGCCGCCTCCCACTCATCAGCCCAGTGACGATCCGCTGAGTCCTCCGAGTGCAGTGCCGCAGCGGCGGATTCTGCCGCAGCCGTCGGGACCTGGAGCTGGCCGTTGGCATATTCGAACTGGGAGATGCCCGCCTGTTGCAAGCGACGGCGGACCTCGCTCGGGTCTTGACTGAGAGGAGACGGGACGGACAGGACGGTCATCTCGGTGGTGGAGTGACTCGTCAGTTGCACGATCCCCAGCACCACAGCCAGAGCCGCGACCGCCAATCCAATCCGCCCTCGCGGGGAACGCCACCACGGCTCGGATCGATCGTGTTCGGTGAGGTGTTCGTCCATGGGTGGAGAAGTCCGAAATGCGAAGCACGATCGTAGGGTGGGACAAGCCTGCTTTGAGGCGCTGGCCCACCATTCCGGGGCACGCGTCATCCGTGGTGGGCCAGCGCTCCAAAGCGAGCTTGTCCCACCCTACCCCTCAATGACACGAGCCGCCGCTCACGCGACGGCCCGCAGGGCTGGCTTACGCCACCTTGAGAATCTTGTTCGACCCCGGGCCCCCACGCGGCGGGTAGCCGTACTCGCGGAGCTTGCCAGAAAGGGTGCGGATGCCGATCTCCAGTGCCTTCGCCGTCAGTTCTCGATTCCCGCCGAAGCGGTTGAACGTGGCCTCGATCAGCTTGCGTTCCATCTGGGCCAGAGTCATCCCCGGATCGCCGGGTTCCCCTTCTTCACGCTGCTCCAACCACGGCTCCAGGTCGGCCGCAGTGATCTCCTCGGACGACGAGATCGAGCAGCAGCGGCTGATGACGTTCTGCAACTGACGGATGTTGCCGGGCCACGGGTGATTGCGAAGCCGCCCGAGCGTTTCGGAGGTGATCCGCTTCTGCGACTGACCTTCGCGGACCGAGCACTCAAGTAGGAACTGCTCCGCCAGTGGGGCGATGTCTTCCGGACGATCCCGCAGCGGAGGCACCACAATCGTGTGCTGCTTGCACAGTCGATGCAGCTCGCGGTGGAACTTCCCTTCGTTGACCAATTGATTGAGATCAGCATGCGAGCTGACCACGATCCGCACCCGCACGTTGACATCTTCGAGGCTGCCGTGAGGGCGGAAGTGGCCGGTCGCCAAGACGCGGGCCAGTTGCTCTTGCAGCGGAACCGACAGTGTCTCGATATCTTCAAGGAGCAGCGTGCCTCCCTGACCACCCGCCAGGCGGCCCGGATGATGCACGTCACCGAAGAGTTCCTGCTCCAGTAGGTTCGACGCCAGTACACTGCTGCACAGCTTGAGGAACGGACTGCGAGTGCCGAAGCGGGCGACATGAATCGCACGGGCGACCACTGTCGTGCCGACGCCCGACTCGCCAGTGACCAGCACCGGGCGGTCATGTTCGCTGGCGGTCTGCACGAGACGGCGGACATCGTCCATGGCTGGGCTGATGCCGACCAGATCGTCGAACATTCGGCCTTCGAGTCGCCGCTTGAGTTGCAGGTTCTCCAGCACCAGTCGCGACCGACCGACCGCCGAGAACAACAAGCGTCCCAGCTTCTCGGGAGTACACGGCGGGTCGAGCACATCGCACCCGGCAGGCTGAGCCCACACGGCTCGATCGGCGAGGGCGGGGACGACGATGAACTGTGTCGGCTTGCCCGCGATCCGGACCGTGGAGTTGAGGTTGCGAATCACATCGTGTGAGGCTGGCTCGTCCAACACACACGCGGAGAATTCGTCCGTCGACAGTCCTTGTCGCAACTCATCGAGCGTGGCGTACATCACGGCGTCATAGCCGTTTTGCCGCACCACCAGTGCGAGTCGCGACCGGGAGGGTTCGTGGAGGGACCAAACGGCCACACGTCCTGTGAGCCGAATTGTGGCAGGCATCTGCGAGTCCATCATGGCTCGGGAAACCTTATTCAAAGAGGATCGGAGCGCACGTTGAGCGGGACATTCGCGAGTGCGAATGCCTGTTCAGGTGCAGTAACGATGGGGGTGGGGAGGAGTGACAGAAGCGTCGGGCGGGTGGTGATCTGAGGCGGGGCTCAATCAGCGATTCGCGGCAGTCGTCCAATCTCGGGAGGCCAGTGGAGAACCGGCAAGAACACCCAAGATCGAATGGAGGCTGTGAATCACCTGGGGACGGAGCTGCCTCGGGTTACCGCGTGGATCGCACGCCGCAACTGACGAAGGGGAAGGGAGTTGGTGGGGGGGATTGGTGGGGAAGTGATGGAGCGAGTGATAGTTCCACTGTGCGCGGTGGGTCAAGCGGTCTTCATGAGAGATTCCGGGACTTCGTCACACGATTTACTTTTTTGCCAAACCCGTTGTAGCGATGACAATGGAGGGCCTACGAGACAGTGAAATGCCTTGTGAAGTGCTGGTCAGCAGAGACCGCAGAGAGTGCTTTCGCCCCGACCGAAGCCTACGATGCCTGTGTTTCGCAGTCACGCATGGGGGCGGCCATCAGCCACTCACCGTCGTCGCGACCCTGGGCTGGAATGGACAACCCCCTTCGGGGTACAGAGTGTTTGCTGGCCCTCAACAATTTGTGCAGCGTGCGCAGATTTGTGACATGAGTCGTACGGATGCACATCATTCAAGGGTGTGCCGCAGATGAACGCAGATGAACACAGATGAAGAGGCTCAACAACGGGAGGACATCGCCCCGATTCATCTCTGAACTGTGTTCATCTCTGATCCGCGTTCATCTGTGTTCATCCGCGTTCATCTGTGGCTCACCCACTCCTGGTTTTCTTCTGGTCCAGTCTCTGCCAGCCTTCTGCACCGAGTGCCAGAATTCGCCTCTCGGTCCCCAGCTCCGGCTGGGGACCGCATATCCCCAAAGCTCTGCTTCGCCGCGTGCCAACACACTCCCACTTGCAGCGGAGGGCCACCAAAGTCGCTGATTGCTCCGCAATCAGGACGTCGTCGAAGTGGAGAGTCTGTTCACTGCGGGCGTTCTGATCGCGGAGCGATCAGCGACTTTGGGCCACGTCTCCCCGGTTTGGAATCGTTCCGTGGCCTTCGTATACTCCCTGGGTGTTCTATCGTCTTCGTGGGAGATTCCATTGCTCGCCGGTCCACTCCTGACTCGTGAGGCCATCACTGCCCCCCGTCACCCCAAACTGTTCTTGATCCGGGCCGGGTATCTCGCCGCATTTGTGGTGCTGATGTACACCGCCGGGCAGGCCACCTTCGAGCGACGACCGGTCCAGACGTTGGGCGACTCGGCGGCCTTCGGACGGTTTCTGTTCGACCTGTTCGCGATGGTCCAGCTCACTCTGGCAGCTGCCGCAGCGCTGTTGTTCAGTTCGAGCATCGTGTCGCAGGAGAAAGACAAGCGAACTCTGGTGTTGTTGTTGATGACCGACCTGACGAACTTCGAGTTGGTGGCCGGGAAACTGGCGGCGAGTTTGCTGCTGGTGGTGATGTTGATCGGGGTGTCACTGCCGGTGTTTGCCTTGCTCGCGGTGCTGGGAGGGATCTCAGCGGCGCAGATCTTCTGGGTCGAGGCGGTGTGCCTCTCGACGGCGGCTCTCGTGGGGAGTTGGTCAACGCTGGTGGCCTACTGGCGGGACAAGACGTTTCAGACGCTGGCGATTTGCGTGATCGGCGGTTTGCTGTTCGTGGGCGTGGTCGAGGGAGTCTCGGCCGTCGGCGGCTCTTCACTGGCATGGCTGGCTCAGACGCTGAATCCGTACCGCGCGATGGCAGCAGTCCTCGATCCACTGGGGAGTCAGCCGAACGTGGTCAGCCCGACACCGACCGCTCTGTGGCCGGTGCTCGTGAGTGCCTCACTGGCGACAGTTCTGGGGCTGGTGACGATGGTCATGGTCCGCGTCTGGAACCCGTCGCGTTTTGCCTTCGACCAGATGGCCGAGCCGACGCCCGAGGAGAAGGCCGCTGCCATCGCGCTCGACCTGGCTCCCGCCACGAATGCGAAACGCGAGCATCGCGAGATCTGGAATCTGCCAGTGCTGTGGCGCGAGGTCTGCACGCGGGCCTATGGGCGCAAGATGATCTTTGTGAAGCTGGCCTACTTCGTGCTGGCCGGGTTCATCGTGTTCAACCTGTCGCAGTCCTACGACAGCCAGCAGATCATCCTGGGTATGATGTCCCCGATCGGATTCGCGTTTGCATCGCTGAGTCTGGTGACGCTGATTCTGGTGAATGCCCAGGCCGTGACCTCGCTGACCTCAGAGCGCGATGCCCAGACGCTGGAGCTGCTGCTGGTGACCAACGTGACTGCCAAAGAGTTCGTATTCGGCAAGCTCGGCGGGATCTTCTTCAACGCCAAAGAGGTGATCCTAGTCCCGATGTTTCTGCTGCTGGCGTTGGCCCTGCGCGGCGAGTTCACGCTGGAGAGTACGCTGTATGTGTTGGTCGGGTATCTGGTGCTGATCGCGTTCTCCGCGATGGTCGGCCTGCACGCCGGATTGAGTTACGGCCAGTCACGGGCCGCCATCGGGAACAGCCTGGGGACGGTGTTCTTCCTGTTCGTCGGCATCTTCGTGTGCATGATGCTGATCGTGGAAGCGCGGTCGTCGTTCGCCCTGCAACTCACGCCGTTCCTAGTGTTCATCCTGGGTGGCAGCCTGGGACTGTGGGCCTCGCTCAGCCACAAGAACCCCTCGCCCGCCCTGATGATGGCCTCCGCGCTGCTGCCTTTCCTGACGTTTTACGCGATCACGGGATACCTGCTGGGCGGGTCGTTGGGGGTCTCTCTGTCGGTCGTGGCTGCGTACGGCTTCACCACGCTGGCCATGCTCGTCCCAGCGGTGGGTGCCTTCGATGTGGCGATTGGCCGCAGCTCCGCCGACAAGGGGTGAGGGGGCACTGGTGATCGAATGTCGCCTTTCGCTCCGCGAAAGGGCGTTCTTTCGCGGAGCGAAAGACGACAATGGCTCACTTCGCGACGTTCACATACACCTTCAACTGGCTCGGATCGCACAACAGGTCCATGATCTTCTGTGGGTCGTCGAAACCCTCAACCGGAGTGGTCAGGATGCGTTGCGTGACGCCGGGGAACATCACCTCACCCAGGGCCAGGTCGGCCAGCCCCTGCGCGAAGTGGTGCCGGTTCCCATTCACCGACCCCACCAGCAGCTTGTTCCCCAGCACCCATTCCAGGTTGATCACATCGGACGGAACTTCGGTGGTCTTCTCGCCGCCGGTGACGCTGGTCCAGACGAGCGCCCCGTTAATGTTGAGAACGCGCATGCAGTCGAAGGCGACGCGGCTGGAACCGGTGGCCTCGACGATCAGATCGGGTTTGCCGACCTGCCGCGCGAGATCCTCCAGCGAGGTTTCTTTGGTACTGACATAGGTCGCTCCGTACGCCTTACAAATATCCTCTTTGAGACCCGGATGCGGCGTCCGCGCCACGGTGAACACCTGCAACCCGCGCAGCCGCAGCATCATCGTCGTGAGCAGCCCGATCTGCCCGGCACCCATCACGAAGGCCAGCTTCGGTTCCCAGACTTGGAGCCGCTTCTGGGCCAGGTACGCCTGCTCAATCGCCTTGGCACAGACGCTGGCCGGTTCGGACAGCACGCCGAGGTGCTTCAGTCCCTGCGGCACCTTGACGACGAATTCGGCATCGTCGACCCAGCGCTCGGTCATGAACCCGTGTCGCAAGTTGATCCCGCGCTCATAGTATTCCTCATGCCCGGTGATGTCGTTGCGACCGATGAGGTCATACAGCGTCGGGCCGGGTCGCCGCACTGTACAGGTGCAGTAATCGCCCGGCTTGACGTGCGTGACCTCTGGACCGACTGCCTCGACGACCCCAAAGACCTCGTGACCCATGACCAGGAAGTGATAGCCATTCGGAGCGCGGCCATATAACGCTTCGTTGATCTCCCAGTCGGTGGCATCGACGCCGACTTGAAGTGTGCGCACGAGTACCCCCCGCCCGTCCGGAATGCTCTCCAGCTTCGGTTCGGGAAGTTCAGCAATGTGGGCGGAATGCTTGATTCCAGGACGGACAGCCAACGCGCGCATGACGCGGTTCCAAGACAAAAGGAGGTGTGGGAGAGTAGGTCAAGCCGGGCCTGAAATCTGTCAGCATGGAGAGTCTAAGGCACGAAGCCCTACGGGGAAAGTCGGCGGGGAGAAGAGAGGGGGCAGGAGCCCGCCAATTGGCGAATGCACAACACGCGGGGGGGGAGTGAGGGGACGAGGAAAAGCGGGAAGCTGTGTTCCCTCCTCCTCGCCTCCCTCCTCCTCCCCGGATTCTTCCCCCAACTCCCCTTTTCTCGCCCAGCAGTGTTGTGCTAACACTCCGCCCGAGACACCTCCGGAACTCGCTCGGGGTTGCGGAGATCACCTTGAGGGATGCGACTCGTCATGGATCGACGACACGGGACGTTGCTGGGAATTCTGCTCTGGACGCTGGTGGCCTCGGCTCCGTTGAGGGCTGCGGCACCTGACCCGCGAGTCGTGGCGATCCTTCACACCTGGGAGACCACGAGTCAGACCCGCACGCGCGAGGGGCTGGCCGTGCGGACCCTGCAGCCCTATCTGGGGCCGGTGCGTCAGGACTGTTTGCTCCAGCGTTTCACTTGGACTCGGCGTGGCGAATCTGAACTCGTGGCGGTCCCCACCGACCCGCAGGAGCGGCAGTTTTCGCCGGAAGTGCAAATCGCCACAGATGCCCAGGGGCTGCCGCAAGCGGTTCTGATCGGTCAATTGAAGCTGGCGGTACGCGATCTGATGCGGGCCGAAATCGCCCAAGTGGCCGCGCGCGAGTCGATCTCGACCGAGAGCGAAATTGTGAGAGTGTCGTTCAATTCGGAAGAGGGAGAGGACAGCACCTTCCCGGTCGATTCGCGCGTGCGTGATGTCATCTCTCTCTGGGTCGCAGCATCGAAGTCCGTGAAGGCGGTGCGAGCCAGTTTCCAGCGGATTGATTACGACTCCGCCATCGAAGTCGAGACGCATGCGATGGGCGAGTTCGTGTTCAACGCTCCGTACCAGGGGCTGTACCAGTCCCTGTCACATTCCCCCCGAGGGGCCGCGGCGGGAACTCGGATCGGTGTCCACGGACAGCGTTATGTCCGGCTGGCGGGTAAGGATCTGCTGCTCATCTGGAACGGCCTGGATCTGACACATGTTCATTCCGCCGCCGAGAGCTATGAAGTGTATGAGCGACCGGGAACACCGCGAGAGGTACTCGGGGCTGGCTCGTTCGACGCGGTGTGGCAGACGCTGATTGCTCCGCAGAGTGCGCTGCCGATGGTCGTGGGACTGGAAGAGAATGAGCTGCTGACGAACTACACATGGCAACTCATCGCGGACGACAAGAGTTCCCTCATCTTGCGGGGCACCCCCGTGAAGGGCCCGGACGCGAGCCTCTATTCCAGCGTCCAAGTGGTCATCGATCCGACCACCTTCCGAACTCAGGCGACGCGCATCATCGACGTGGCCGGGTCGAAGGAAACCATGCACCAGTTCCGTTACCACATCGTCTCGAAAGATCCCGCCGCCCTCGGCCATTGGCTACCCGATCTGTCGCAGTTCACGCGAGTTGGCGAACTCCCGGGCGTCGAGGTGGCTCCCGTCCTGGAAGGCGATCAGTCCGCCTCCCCACCGCCCCCTGGCGAGTGATCGCGGCGCGTGCGCCGCGCCACCAACCCGGCCAGATATCCCCCCTTAAACCCCGCGTCGATGTTCACCACCGCAATGTTCGCCGCGCAGCTGTTCAGCATTCCGAGCAGTGCGGACAAGCCTTGGAATGAGGCCCCGTAACCCACGCTGGTCGGCACCGCGAACACCGGACAACTGACCCAGCCGCCGACGACCGAGGGGAGTGCCCCCTCCATGCCGGCCACGACAACCAGGGCGTCGGCCTGTTGCAGACGCGGCACCTGTTTGAGGAGCCGCTGGGGCCCGGCAACACCGATGTCGGAGATGAGGTCGCACTCGACACGCATCCAGCGGAGGGTCTCGAGTGCCTCTTCCGCGACGGGTCGATCACTCGTTCCCGCCGTGACCACCCACGCCCGTCCAGCGAGCGGCGTTTCGTCTCCGGCGGGGAGTAGGCGAACGGTCCTGGCGAGAGGGTTGTGGATCGCACGGGGAAATCGCAGGCACAGGGCAGCGGCCTGCTCCTCGGTCGTGCGGGTGATGAAGGCTGATTGACCGTGGCAGAACAAGTGGTCGAACGCCTCAATGACATTCTCGACCGACTTGCCCGGTCCGTAGATCACCTCGGGAAAGCCGCAGCGTGCCTCGCGCCCGAGATCCAATTGGATGCCGGTGAGGAGATCGATCGCATTCGGGTCGGGAGTGGGCATGGGGTTTCTCTACGTAGCCTCGTTCGCCAGAACGTGGGCGTGTTGAGTGTCGTCTTTCGCTCCGCGAAAGGCGACACTCAGTTGGCACTGAAGTCCGGCGGGAATTTGCGCGTCGATCCCCGCTCTCCCTGAGTCCGCTTCTGAGCCCGCAGGATATCCAGCAGCAGATCCGTTCGCAGGTCCACGTGGTTCTCGGTGAGTAGCGAAATCATAGTCTCGGTCGGAATCTTCAGCGAGCTGGCGATCAAATCGGCCAGCACGCCCAGCGGCAAATCCCGCAACGCCGCCTCGGTAGTCTCCCGACTCTTCTCGATATCCGGCAACGTGGCGACCAGGGCCTCCAGCAACTCCGCGCGGCGGCTGGATCGCTCGATCTCCGGCGAGTTCGAATACTTATCGAAACGGAGATCGAGTTCCACCTGCCGGTACGGGGTCGTCGTCAGCTTCTCGGCCCGTATCCGCGCCCGACACAGACCCCGGAGAATGATGATGTACTTCCCGTCATCCATCTCCCGGTCCAGCATCACCCGCCCCAGACAGACATCGCTGAACACGGGAGCGGTCTTCGTCTCGTACAACTGATCCCAGTTCGGCTTGAGCGTTCCCAGCACGAGCAGCCGGTCTCCTGCCAGCACATCGGCCATCATCTGGCGATAGCGCGGTTCGAAGATGTGCAGCGGCTGAGTGACCTGTGGGAACAGCACAAAGTCCGGCAGCGGAAACAGCGGCGCGACCCCGCTGAATCCCGACAGGTCTTCCACCAATCCGCTGGGTTCATTCATCATCGGCATTCCATCGGAGAGTGGGAAAGGTTTCGGCTGCGGGAGTGGTGAGGCCTGCCACGACTCCCGCGCGGAGTGGCTCGAAGCAGACCCGCAGTTCGGATCGTAACAGATCGAGATCGACACCTCGAAACCGGCCGCCGTAGTGGGAGAGGTATCGGAGCGAGGAAGCGTGCATCTTCCTCGCTCCGGCAGGGTTGCCTTCGGAGAGGTGGTGCAAGCTCACCGCCACATGCAGCAGCCCCTGGAGAAAGTCGCGGTCCTCGCCGAGCGTCTCGCCCCACAGCTCCTCCAGCACATCGTGACAGGCGAAGTACTCCCGCGCGTTGAACAGCCGCACCGCCTCGCTCAGCGGGGCGGGGAGAAGAGGTTCAGCGGTGGGACTGAAGGTCATGAAGGGACGCCCCCGTACGACGGACGTCCTCGTCCGTCGATGTCGGCCAAGCGGCTCAACACCACGGACAAGGATGTCCGTCGTACAGGCGACAGAGCCCAGCCCTTGGAAGATGTCGGCCGATCCGCGATTCTACGGCCCCCGAAAACCGGTTGTCCACAACTGTTCTCGATCGGGACAGCGAGAATTCAGGAGCCGTGCGTGCCGTCCCGAAACGATGCCCGAAAGCAACAGGCTTGGCAGGTGGCCCGCCTGCTGGAGCAAACCTACGGCGAGGCCGAGTGTGCGCTGATCTACTCCTCGCCGTTTCAACTGCTGGTCGCCACGATTCTCTCCGCCCAGTGTACGGACGAGCGGGTGAACTCGGTCACGCCCCGGCTGTTTCAAAAGTACCCGACCCCCGCAGCCCTGGCCGACTCCACTCAAGACGATGTGGAGGCGATTGTGCAGTCGCTCGGGTTCTTCCGAGCCAAGGCGACCAACATCCGTGGCATGGCCCGCAGGCTGGTCGAGGTCCACCACAGCGAGATCCCGCAGACGCTCGATGAACTGGTCGAGTTGCCGGGCGTGGGGCGCAAGACCGCCAACGTGGTGCTCGGCACTGCATTCGGCATCCCCAGCGGCGTGGTCGTCGACACGCATGTGCGGCGGATCACCGGGTTACTCGGCCTGACCCAGCACACCGATCCGGTGAAGATCGAAACCGATCTCCAGAAGCTATTGCCAGCGTCGGAGTGGATCCAGTTCTCGCACCGCCTGATCCATCATGGCCGAAGAATCTGCATCGCTCGCCGCCCGCGTTGCCCCGAGTGTCCGCTACTGCCGCATTGCCAGCGGGTCGGGCTGCCAAAGCTGGGGTAGGAGAATTCGTCAGCATTCTGCCGTCATCGAGCGGCGAATACATCACCACCCCGCCACAGCTCCCACGATCAGCAGCGGCTCGGCACCGGATTGCACCTCAACGGGGAGGGGAGCCTCCGGGGCCTCATGCGAGAGATCGCGTTCGCAGGCAAAGAACCGCAACAGAGGCCGCCGCTTGCCGGTGGTCTGGTCGCGGATCGTCCCCCGCAGCATAGGGTAGGCCGCCTCCAGCGCGTCGAGGACGGAGCGCTGCGTGACCTCGCCCTCGACGGTGACAGAGACCTCCCGACCCACACGGGCCAGGTTGCGGAGGTGGTACGGGAGTTCGAGGCGGATCGCGGGCATGGGGAGAACCGACCAAGATCAGTCGCACGAATCAGGCGAAGAGGAACGAGAAACCTGATGTTCAGGTCAGACTTGGCATGGCAAGACGCCCGCCTTGTTTGTATCGGCTGGACCGACTTGCTGGGCGGCTGTGGGGGGGGGGGGGGGCGAAACGGGGCGACGTAATGAGACGATCGCGGTATTGCTCTTGAATCTGTTGGAAGTACGCCACCAGCTTGGCCGGATCGTGGTCGCACAGGGCGGAAATACGGTGTCGGATTTCGCGGATCTCGTCGATGACGGGATCAGGCATTGCTGGATTCATGATCGGCTCCGAGGAGTTCCAAGGGTGTCACGAGTGCCGGAACAAACAATCCGAGCAGAGTGTTGTGTGCGACAGGAAAGTAGGTGGGAATTCACCACGGAGGCACGGAGAAATCCAGGAGTTCAGCGTTCAGCGTGATTCACGAGGGGCCGGATTCTGGACAGTGTGTGTCGTGAATCCCACCCGCTGGCCTCGACTTCAGCCATCAGCCATCAGATTCCAGGGGCTGCTGAGAGTGCCAGCCTCTGCTCCGTGCCTCCGTGTCTCCGTGGTGAATTCCTACCTACTTTTCTGATGCACACACGCCTGGTAGGGACCACAGCGCCCCCCACCGAGGCCACCCCGCGTTCAACCGCTGCGCGAGGCGACGACGATGCACAGGTCATCACTCGGCTTTCGCCCCCGCCGAAAGCGTTCGACATCGTTGACGATGGACTGCACCCGCCGTTGTACGTCCGCCATCGGTGGTGACAGGGCCGACAGCAAGCGGTCGCTGCCATAGAGTTGATTGTCGATGTCGAACGCTTCCGTGAGACCATCCGAAAAGATCACGAACTCGTCCCCCACTGGGAATGGGATCGTGATGGGATGGTACGTTTCATCGGGGACGAGCCCCAGTGGAAAGCTGACCCGACCCGCTCCTAGTGCGGTGATGTCGCCCGAGGCATGCCGCAGGAGCGGCAGCGGATGCCCCGCGTTGACGATGCTCAGCGTGTGATGCTTCGGATCCAGAATCGCGAGGCAGAACGTGATGAACCCGTCGTTGGACTTGCACACGAACCGATTCAGGTATTCCATCGCGGACTTGAGTGACGGAGCAGTCGAGACGCAGTGCCGCAATTCGGAGTTGAACTCGACGATCTTCAGGCAGGCCGGCAGCCCCTTGCCTGAAGCGTCGGCCACTCCAAACACGATGCGCTGATCGGGAAGTGTGTGGTAGAGATAGGCGTCTCCACCGATGGTCTGCGCCGCGCGGTAATAGTGGGCGAACGAATAGCCGGAAACCTGTGGACAATCTTTCGGCAGCATCCGCAATTGAATCTGTCGCGCGGTGTCCAGGTGGTGATGTGTAATCTCGTTTTCAATCACCTGCTCATGTGCGCGAGCGTATCCAATGGCCTGGGCCGCGATCGTGGCGACGCCCGTCACCAAGTTGAGATCCTCGTCCGTAAACCGAGATGTAATGTCTTCGGATTCGAGGACGATCACCCCGTGCGGAGTGCGCGTCGATCCGATCATGGGAACGTACATCGTCGACGTGAAATCGCTCTCCAGCACCGAATCGCCCGAATCATCGCCCCAGTCCACCACGAGGCCTCGGCGACTCTCCAGAACATTCTGAGCGGGTTCGCGGTTATAGGGAACCACGGTCAAGATCGCGCTGTCGTCATCGCGCCCATGCTTGTTGGCGCGCGGGGTGAGTCGTCGGTCGCTGTCCACGAGCAGAATCTCGCCGTTGACGGCCTGGGGAAACATCAGGAAGAGGATGTCGAGCACGTTCGGCAGAATCTCTTCCACTTTCAAGCTGCTTCCCAGCGAGTGTGCAATCTCCACCAGACTGTTCAGCCGCGATTGCAGCCAGAGGCTGGAGTTTTCCACAGGCTTGTCAACCGGAATCGGCGTCTGACTGGGGGAGGTGGCATTGGGGGCCAGCGACGGGGCGACGGCCTCATCGTACAGGTAGAACACGAGAGGCACATCGAAGAGGTTGATTCGGTCGCCATCCCGCAACGCAATCGGTTCGTGAATCGCATGACCGTTGACGAACGTTCCGTTGTTACTGTCCAGATCCGTGATGAAGTATTGACTATCGCGTTCGAAGATCCGAGCATGTTCTCGCGAAACAGAACGCTTATTCAGAACGATGTCACAGCAACCAGATCGACCGATCACCATCTCCCTTTGCGCAGCGAGCGGAAATCTGGCTCCGGAGGCAGGTGGCCCCATGACGACTAGACTTGCCATCGTGCTGCCCCTTTTCGTGAATCAGACCGCATCGTTGCCGCCCCATCGTTCGGGGAGCTGAGACACCGTCAATTCCAAGCTCACTGCGAGGCACAGGCATTCCACTGCCGGACGCGATGTTTCACGAGTCTGCTGAAGCTTTCTGATGTTCACGTCTCATTCTTGCCAGCGAAATCACAAAGTACAACCAGATTTGATGTTTTCGACCAAATTCCGAAAAACTCGGATTCCCCAGTTTGAGGCGAGTCTCTTCGGCGGAAGGCATTCCAACTGCGAATTCGCTTCCCCGGTGCGGCAGGGTCGCTCTTTGAGTAGATGTAGGGGGGGACTGGCCTGCGCAAATGTCTCAGAATTGCATGGTGAGGTCAGCCTCGATTCTGTCCTCTTTCCTGGCTGAGTCCACAGCCGCGAGAGCCACATCAGATGGGGGCAGGGTCAGGGACTGGTCTTCATTTTCCTGTCCTCGATTTTCCTGTCATCCTCTGGCCTCGAGCGTGGATGGCAGGGTGGCACCGGTGGGCTGGCTTTGCAGCCTACCGGTGTGCCTTGGCACAAGAGGTTTACTTGCCACAAGATCATCTCAAACAAACCTCTTGTGGCCAAGCCACCCCGGTAGATTCCAAAGCGAATCAACCGGGGCCACCCGGCGAGGGCTTTGACTCGCCAGTGCTGGGGGTGAAGCAAGGCGAGAAGCTGAGGTCTTGGACGGCTGCAAGCGGAATCACTGGCGGCCCAAAGCGACCGCCAGTGGCACCCGGCGACGGGCAGGATGGCCCATCGTACGTTCGAGCTGGCACTCACGGCAGCGTCTGCACCTCCACCGAGACCACGGCGGGCAGGTCGCGGACGATGGCCTGCCAGTGGTCCCCGCCGTCCGGCGAGCAGTACACCTGGCCGCCGCTGGTGCCGAAGTAGATGCCGCAGCTGGGGAGGGAGTCGGTGGACATGGCGTCGCGGAGGACGTTGACGTAGCAGTTCTCTTGGGGCAGGCCGTTGGTCAGGGCTTCCCAGTCGGTGCCGCCGGTGCGGCTGCGGTAGACGCGGAGCTTGCCGTCGTCGACGAAGTGTTCGGAGTCGCTCTTGATGGGGACCACGTAGATCGTGTTCGGTTCGTGGGCGTGGACCTCAATGGGGAACCCGAAGTCGGTGGGGAGGTTGCCGCTGATCAGGTTCCAGTTCTCCCCGGCGTCATCGGTTCGCATCACGTTCCAGTGCAACTGCATGAACAGCGTGTCGGGCTTCGCGGGGTGCAGGGCGATGCGATGCACGCAGAAGCCGACCTCGGCATTGGGGTCGGGCATGTATTTCGACTTCAGGCCGCGATTGATCGGCTTCCAGGTCTCTCCGCCGTCGTCGCTGCGAAAGGCCCCGGCAGCGGAGATCGCGATATAGATTCGCAAGGGGTTGGTCGGGTCGAGGAGGATGGTGTGGACGGCCAATCCCCCGGCCCCCGGATTCCACTGCGAGCCGGACTGATGCGTCCGCAGACCTGGCAACTCGTGCCACGACTGGCCGCCATCGGTCGTGCGAAAGAGGGCGGCGTCTTCGACCCCGGCGTAGACCGTATCGGGATCGGTGAGCGACGGTTCGAGGTGCCAGACCCGCTTGAACTCCCAGGGGTGCGGCGTGCCGTCATACCACTGGTGCGTGCCGGTCTCGCCGGCGTATTTGAAGTCGTTCCCGACCGGGTTCCAGGTCTTGCCTCCATCATCCGAGCGCTGGATCAACTGCCCGAACCAACTGCTCGATTGTGAGGCGTAGATGCGGTCGGGATTCACCGGCGAGGCCTTGAGGTGGTACACCTCCCAGCCGCCAAAGAACGGCCCGCTGACCTCCCACTGCTCTCGCTTCTCATTCGACGTGAGAACAAAGGCTCCCTTGCGAGTGCCGACCAGAACCCGAACCGTACTCATGCCTGAATCCTCTGTTCTGAATGTGGATCGGCCAAAATGACCGAAGGCGGGAGGTCGCTGCTTAGCGACTGTCCTCCCGCTACGACCCAGAGAATTCGCTGATGATATCGAGAAAGTGGGACAAAACCCAAGTGAAGATCGCCGTTTTCCGCAGGTAGAGCGGGCAGGGGTGGGGAATTCGTCTTGACCCTCTCCGGAGAATTGCCCTAAGTTCCGAACTCTGACATCCCTCCCTCCCCCTTCCTCGGGCTGCATTGCGAGTTCTCGATTCCACGCGATCGCCCTTCGATCCCACCGATGTCGACACATACACCCCTCCCTCCACTGCTGTTCCAGCGGGCCGGTTTCGCGGCCTGTCTGTGTGCGTTCCTGGTCTGCCAGGGGTGCGCTACGGGGGCGATGTTGGCCCGGGATTTACCCAGCGAATGGCACGCGGTCGCAGCCTCCAACGCTCAGACGGTGGATCTGTCGAAGTTGGCCAGCGCGACAATTCCACAGGATTTGATTGCTCAAGGCGACGTGATCTCCATCGACCTGCGGGTGGGCATGAAGAAGGACGACAATCCGACCTTCACCGCGCGAGTCCAGGACAATGGGGAGATCGACCTGCCTTACATCGGGAGCATCCCGATTGTGGGACTGACGATGCTGGAGGCGGAAGATGCCATTCGCACGGCCGCCATCAACCGCAATGTTTATCGCGACCCACTGATTACGGTCTCGATGAAGAGTCCCAAGGTCAACCGGATCACCGTAATCGGGGCCGTGAATAAACCGGGAACGATCGAACTCCGACCGGGCAACTGCGATCTGCTGCAGGCGATCACTGCGGCGGGCAATCTGTCCGAAAATGCCGGAACGATCGTCGAAGTCCGCCATCCAGGATTCCAGCCGGGCACCGCACCCGAGGAGCGATCCCCCGCTGTGGCCGATGGGGCCGCAGACGGCGTCATTTCAGCCGGTGGAGAATCAGCCACAGCCACAGCCACCCCGACCGTTGCGAAAACTCTCAAAGTCGATTTGGCGTCGATTGGAAAAGAAGGCGTGGGGATTCCCACCCTGACGGACGGGACAGTGGTCTGGATCGACAAGCAGGATCCGCTGCCGCTGACTGTGGTGGGATTGGTGAATGCATCCGGGCAATTCGAGTTTCCGGTGGGCCAGAATCTGTCGGTGCTGGATGCGATTTCGCTCTCACGAGGGATCAGCAGTTCGGTGGCGAACAAGATCTATGTCATCCGGAAGCGCCCCGGAGTTGAGGCACCGATGCTGATTCAGGTGAGCTACTCCAAGGCCAAGAAGGATGGTCGGGAGAACATTCTACTCCAGCCCGGTGATATCGTCTCGGTGGAACAGACGCCAGCCACCGTCTTCATTGATGTGTTGAAGACGGCCAGCTTCGGCATCAACGGGCGGGCGTTCTAACCGAGCGAGTCGGCGAGAGAATCACAATTCATCAGGCAAGGACGCCTTGAGCATGCAGTCATCCACAGAAATCCCGATCGCCGGGGGAGAGTCCATCGATCTGATGGCGGGGGTGCTGCGTTTGCTGCGCTCGGTGCAGTCCCGGTTGTACCTGGTCATACTGGCATTGATCGCCAGTCTGTCTCTGGGGGCGTTTTATTACGTGACCGCCGAACGGAAGTACGAATCGTCGGCCCAACTGTTGATTCTGCAAATCGGTGGCGAGTCCCTCGAACAGGAGGGCCGCAAGCCGCAGAGCTTGCAGGACAAGATGCCGGAGTTCGAGCATTTGCTGACGAGCGACTCGACTCTCAAAGAAACGCTGCGCAACCTGCCGGACGATCATCGGATCGATTTCGTCGGAGTGCGACAGGACAATTGGTTGCCCGCATTTCGAGACAAGCTGTCGGTCAGCACGACCCGACGCACGAGCATCATGAATGTCTCGTTTCGGTCGAAGGATCCGACCACCGCGTATGCCGTGGTGGACGAAGTGCTGAACTCGTTCATCAACGAGGTGAACCTCATGCACCAGCATGAAGGGGACCAGAATCTGCAACTGTTGACCCAGCAACGCCAGTCGTCAGAACGCGAACTCGAGACCAAGCTACGAGAGTTGCGGGAACTGCAGTCGCAAGCCCCCGAGATCATTGGGAAAGGCAAGGACTCGATCAACACCATGACGACTCGCATCGACAAGATGAATCAAGATTGGCTCACACTTTCCAAAGCAACGAGCGAAGCTCAGGCTCTGTTGGACGAAATGGAATCCGCGCGGTCGCAGGGGGCAGACCTGTCCCAGTTCGTGAACCGTGTCAATCCGGCACTGGCCACCAGACTCATGGAAAAGAAGTCGGGGCTGGACACTGGGGAGGCCTATGCCCTCAGCAAGATGCAGCAGGATCTGAGTCTGGCACAAACCCGTCTGGAGGAGAAGCTGGCGTTCCTCGGCGACAGCCATCCCGAGATCTCGCAACTTCGGAACGACATCGCCGTGAAGCAGCTACAATTGCAAGAGCACCCGCGGGCCATGAATGCAATGCTCGATGCGCGAGATATCGGATCGACGTTGCTTCAGACCGCGCGCACGAATTGTGCGATCACCATGAATGATGCCCGTCGTACGCGGGAGAACCTGGACCGCGAAATCGCAGCGGCCAGCAAAAAGAACGGACTGTTTTCCGACATTGAGGCGAAAACACAGGACGTGTTGCGGCTGCAGAATTATCTGGCAGCCCTGTCCGACACCATGAAGTCGACCAAGTTGGGGCAGTCCAACTCGATCCGGGCGAAGATCACGGTCGAGCCGAAGATCAACAAGACTCCGGTGACCCCGCGACTGACGAAGACGGTGTTTGTGTGCTTGATCCTGGGAATCAGCGGATCCTTCGGATTGATCTACATTCTGGACTTGATCGATGACCGCTTCCGATCCCCGGATGAACTGCGCCGGGAACTGGGGGCTCCGGTATTGGCGATGGTTCGCAAGCTCCCGTTCCTCACGGATCACGGACTCGAGTCTCTGTATCCCTATGCCAAACCGAACTCGGTGGAATCGGAGGCGTTTCGCTCCTTGAGAACCGCCATCGATTTTTCCGGCGAGGACACCCGTCGACTCACGATCTCCAGTACAGAACCGAGTGACGGGAAGACGACCGTGTTTTCCAGCCTGGCTGTGGCCTTCGCTCAATCCGGAAAACGCACACTCGCGATTGATGGTGACATGCGACGCCCAGGACTGACAAAGCTATTCCAGTTGTCGGGCCGTGAGGGTTTGTCGACCATTTTGAAGGAAGGGCAATCTGTGGCCGAGGTCGCCCAGCGCTGTCTCATCGAAACCGAGCAGGCCAACCTGTTTGTGATCCCCGCAGGCCCCAAGCCAATCAATCCCGTGGAACTCCTGGCGGGAGCACGTCTGGCCGAATTGATCGAGTGGGCCGATACCCGGTTCGACCAAATCTTGATTGATGCTCCACCTTCGTTGGCGGTGGCGGATGTGCAGATCATCGGTCGACTGGTCGATGCAGCGATCCTGGTGGTGCGCCCCGACACGAATCGCCGCCGCATGGTGATCCGCGCGGCCGAGTCGCTCACCGCACTGGGGTGCCAGCTCATCGGGATCGTCGTCAACCAGTTGCAAAACAAATCCGGCGACGAATACGGCTACGGCTACGGCTACGGCTACGGAGGCAAGGCTGGCTACGGTTATGGCCACGACGACGATCAAGCCCACGAAGACACGGCCACGGTCCCCCTGCGCAAGGCCGCCTAAGCAGAACAGATCGACACATCGAGAGGGTGATCTGAGGAGTCCTAGAGTCCATGTCGTCACGCCGCCCATCGCGTTCCGCCTCCTCCTCGAATGGCTGGGGGCATCGCACATCCCCGACCGATACGGCGTGGACTTTGCGCATGGTGGACGCGGGCTTCCTGGGGCTGATTCTCCTGTTGCCATTCATCTGGGGGGGCCGTCAGGCTCTCGGAAACTTCGCGACGGTTCTGTTGTCCGGATGGACAGCCTGCTGGTGGGCCATTCACCAGATGCGCCAGGACCGCCCGCGTTGGCGTTTCTCGGGAGCAGAGCCGCTGTTTTTACTGGGCATCCTGCTGGTGGCGCTCCAGACCGTCACACTGCCGGAGTCGCTACAGAACGGCCTCTCCCCGCAGATTGACCAGTTACTGCCCGCGTGGGGTGACAATCCGGACACCTCCGTGGGACTGGGACGCTGGGGCACGCTGAGCTTCGCCCCGTGGCAGACCGGGAGCGATCTGGTCACGCTGGCGTCCGTGATGCTGGTTTTCTTCATTGCGGTCCAGCGTCTGGAAACCGTGCAGGATGTCCACCGTCTGATGCGGTACGTGGCCGTCTCCGGATGCGTGACAGCCGTGTTCGGACTCTTACAGTACATTGCCGGAAACGGCAAGTTCTATTGGTTCTATGTGCATCCAGACACCTGGCCGGGGACTGCGGCCAAGGCAGCCTTCACGAATGCGAACCATTTCGCGGACTTCCTGGCCATGAGCATGCCCGCTCAGTTGTGGTGGTACGTGGTGGCCTCGCGGTCGATCCAGAATCGCAACCTGGACCACCCCGCCCCGACGGGGTGGAGGGCGTTTGCGCAAGAGTGGTCGCCCGCCATCATGCTGGGAATCACCAGCATCGCGATCTTGCTGTCCCAATCGCGGGGCGGGCTGCTGATCATGGGAGTGGGGATGACGTTTGCGGGCGTCTTGTTCTGGAGACAGAAACTCCTCGACTCTCATGTGGTCTTCTGGTTGCTGGGCGTTGCCGTCTGCGGAGTCGCGGTGATGGTCGCGTTTGGTGATCGGCTGGAGCAGAAACTGTCGGCAGATATCGATGCCATCGCTGCGGGTAACTCGCAGCAGATTGATCGCGCAGGATCTCGGCAGAAGATCTGGAACACCAATTGGAAGGTGGTCCAGGACTTCCCCACGGTCGGGACCGGGCTGGGAACTCATCAATATGTCTACGAGTCCTACCACGATTACCCGGTCGATGGAACCCTGTACAGCCATGCGGAGAATGGATACCTGCAAGTCGCGATGGAGTCCGGGATCACGGGACTGGCGATCACCGGACTGTTAATCGGACTGGCAGGCTACTGGTGCATCCGGGGGTTACTCCAGGCGACCAGCCAGGACATTCGGGCCCCTTGTGTGGTTGCCAGCTCCATCCTGGTCGTCAACTTGGCCCACTCCTGCACCGACTTTGTCTGGTATGTACCGGGCTGTATGGTGATTGTCGTCTTAGCCGCTGCTTCCGCCTGCGTGTTGCACCGTTTGTCGTTGCCGCCACTCACGCAGACCGATTCTCCCCAGATGGGGTGGGGGCGGATGGGGTGGGCTGTGATGCTCGCGCTGGTCATGACCGGGCTGGGTTGGGGAGTGCAAGTCAAATGGCCGGAGGTGGCTGCCGAACCGCTCTACCACGAATACAAACGGCTGGCCCAGGCCCAGGGGTCGAACGATGATATGAATTCCACGAGATACGAGATCGCTGCCATCCTGCAAGCGGCTCAGACCGATCCCCACAATCCCACGTATCAGATCCGTGCCGCCCGCGCTCACCAGCGGAATTTCCTGCTCGCTCACGCGAAGGATCACGACATGAAGCTCGATGAGATTCGCCAGGCGGCTCTCTCTTCGAACTACCCGACTCGCGAGGCCCTGTATGCCTGGCTCGATATTCCCGAAGTCATGGGCGATAATCGCCGCCATCTCGATCGGGCTCAGGCCGCCAACTTGCGGGCCATCCGACTCTGCCCGCTACAACCTCGCCCCTATCTCGAGAGCGCCAAGCTCGCCTGGCTCAGCTTCGCTCCTCCCGATGTCGAGGAGAGACTCTTACAACAAGCCCTGTCAGCTCGCCCCTTCGACGGACTGGTGCGGATGGAATACGCCCACTTCCTCAACAACCAGGGGAAGAACGACGAAGCCATCCCCTATTTTCAGGCAGCTTTCGCTCGGGATGTGAGATGCCGCCAAGCCATGATCAAGGATCTGTCGCCGCACCACGCACCCAGCTTCTTTCTCAGTACGTTCGAGATGGATCGCATCACGTTGACGCTCCTTCGTAAAGCGTATGTCGGAACCAGTGACACGGACGGATATCGCAACGTACTCCTGAAACTGGCCCAGGCGAATCTGCAGGAGGCGACCCATGCCTCGGGGGATGTCTCCGCCTTACTCATCGTCACTGCCGCTGGATGTTACTCCGAATTGGGTGACAACACTGCGGCGATCTCGACTCTTCAAACAGCGGTCAAGCGGTTTGGCAACTCGTTTCCCCTCCGTTGCAAACTGGCGAACTCGCTCTATGACCAGGGACGGTATTCCGAGGCCCTGCCCCATCTGGAATGGTGCCATCGCCGACGCCCGGATGACAACGCCATGACCAAGCGTGTGGCGGTTGCCGAGTCCAGATCCCACTTGCCCACGCAGATGGCCGAAGAGCCGAGGGCTGCGGACCAATACCGTCAGAACTGACTCCGGAGGATGTCGCCACATCTCTGCGCTGAGCGACTCCTAATTCACGCGGTACACCTCAAACAGCACCACAGCCGTCTGGCCTGGAGGGACGGGTTGCTGGAGTTCGGGGGCCCAGCGGAGAACCTCGTTGCGTTTCTCGGGAGCGAGATCCTCGATCAATCCCAGTTGTACCCGGTGATCGCGGATCAGCACGCCCGCATCGACGAGGTCTTTGAACCGCGAAGGATGGACGAAATCGGTGTACTGGTATGTCGTGCGATACCGAAGAATCTCGCTCCAGTTGACGACAACATGTGTGATCCCTCGCGAGTGCCAGCGGTCGAGGATCTCCTTCGCGGGCCTGAGCGGTTGAGCGACGGCAGGGGTGTTGGGGAGAGCCACACTGCAGTCGGCCTCGAAGATCGAGTGATCGAAGACGGTGTTGTATTCGTAGGCGAACGCGGCATCGAACATCTCCGCCTCGCCAACGAACAGCACCTTGTCCGTCGGGGCCAGACCGAGGCTGTCGACGAGGGCGATGCAAGGGGTCTGCGTGAGTTCGCGGAGTTCCTGCATCTGCATCAGGTAGGAGTTGTTCCCACCGACAATGCTGGTGGCCAGTCCCAGATTGAACAGTACGACTGCCAACACCGGCAGCGCGATGACCCCTCGCAGTACCGCATAGACTTCCCTGGTGCGGTTCGGCATGAACTCCTCCACCGACTCCCACAGGGCAGCCAATCCCGCACCGGCCAGCAGACTGAGCATCGGCAACATCGGCACCCAGAACCGGTCAATGCGGTGCGTGAAGAATTGCCATGTCCAGAAGAGCCATAGCGCGTACGCGACCGCCAGCAGCAGCAAGCCCAGGGGTTGCAACCCCTGGGCTTGCGTACGGCGTGATCGCCAGATCGCAAACACGACCGCCACTGCCAACGCCAGATACAACCCCGATTGCCAGTCGCTGCCCAGGAACACATCCCACAGCCGGTCGCGCGTGTCGCTTACGATCCAACCGGGTCCAGTGATGTCCTTCAGCGGATTGGCGTGGGCCACCTTCCATTTGGCATTCGAGGCATCGTCCCAGTCGGCCCCTCCAAACACAGAGTACAACAGCGGGTAGACGGGATTGCCCGTCTCGCATAGGTTTTTGCCGAGCCACGGACCGAACGTGGCGAGCACGCCGAGCGTGTAGAGCAAGGCGTGCCGGATCGTAGGATCGGCAATCCGGCCCGTCCCTCGGGGAGTGAGCGACACGCCAGCGGGGACGGGCAAGATTGCCCATCCTACGATTAGCGCCCCCAAGGGGATCACCACCGTCAACACCGCCGGGTACTTGCATCCCGCAGCGGCCCCCGCGAGCAACCCGGTGAGCAGGGTCCAGCGGCGGGCTGTCTTGGAATCAGCGGAGTCGATGACTCGGCAAGCTCCGAAGAACGTCGCGAACAGGAAGCAGGCCAGTCCCCCCTCGGCATAGGCAATGATCGAGATCCGGTAAGTCCACGGACACGTCAGATGGACGAGTACGGCGAACCAGCCAGCTGTGGTGCCCAGCCAGCGACGGGTGGCCACGAACAGACCGAAAGCTGTGAGCGGTGCGAAGGCCGCCAAGACCGCCTGCCCGGCGAGTGCCCCCCGGAACCAGTCTCCTCGCAGAACCATTCCCGAGAGACACAGCATCTCGGTCAGGAACGGAAAGCTCGTGTAGACGTTATGCGGGAGCATCTCGACCCGACCGAGTTGATAGAACTCCTTGGCCCCTTCAAGGTGGTACTCCTTCACATCGAAATCATTCGGCGGTTGCAGGGAGCCCAGAAGCATGGCGAGCAGAAACGGGGCGACCGCGATCAAGCAGGCGATCCCCAAGCCGGTCCACACTTGGGACGAAGGTGGCGAGTCCGTCACTCTGTCTCGCCGCCACCGAGTCAGCGCTTCGATGATCACCGGGACGCCACCGCACAGCCAAAACACCACCGGTGAGAGCACCCCCATCAGCCCTAACAACAGCGTCAGCGTTCCCCATGTCGCGATCCCTGTGACGAGCGACCAATACAGCCGTTCCATTCGGCTCATGATTTGATCGCCAGAGATCAACCGTCGGACAATCAGACTCCCCCAACCCCAGGCGAACAGCCAGATGACTCCCGCGACAACCATCAGTTCGAACCGCTCAGGGAAATACTGCCAGCCGGAAGGGCGGTCGAGCCCGTGAGAGCCCTCAGTCGGAGTGGTGAGGATAAACCAGAAATTCATCCGGCTCCCGAACTGCGAGTGGTTCTGCAACGTCTCCGACAGGAACCAAGTGATGCCACACACGAGGCCGGTGATGGAACACATCCAGCCGAATCCCATCACGGCGTGCGATCTGTCTGGCGGAGGGACGGCGGGTGTTGGCATGCGGGCGGAAACGGGGTTGGTGTCTAGGTTGGAGCCTGTGTCGGAGCCGCCCGAATTCGGGACTCCCACCCCCACATTAAGCCATGTCACAGCCCGAAACCACTGATCGTTCCCCAGGGCCTCTCTCGGGATACAGGACAACCAGGAATCGGAGAACGAGATTGTGGCATCCGATTCACCAATTTGGAGCGGGTCAGACGCTGTCACTCAAGCCGTGCCGCCTTTCGCGGAGCAAAAGGAGTGTGCGTGGGATGTTGACGAACGTGTTCATGTCGCCGGGCAGCACCGGCGACACCACTCCACAATTCTCGGGGCGATTGTCTGGTTTCTCGCCAGAATACGAGTGTTTGGTTCTCGCATACTCTGGATCACTGTTGAAGTGTTCCAGGGGAAGGTCCGATCGTCCGAGGACCGCCCGGAGATCCGCACTCGATTCAGCTGCTGGCTTTGGAGCCTACCGGTGTGCCTTCGCACAGGAGGTTCGCCGTGATCAACCTCTCGGCATCAGAACCTCTTTCGGCTGCGCCGTCCCGGTAGCCCAAAGCGGCAACCGGGGGGGCCTTCGTTGCGGTCTGCTCACAGGCTCGGATCGGTTACACTGGAGTTGATTGCTGCCGCGCGATAGCGATAGTTGCGGTCTGCTCACAGGCTCGGATCGGTTACACTGAGGTGAACGTGACTGAATATGGCACTGTAGTTGCGGTCTGCTCACAGGATCGGATCGGTTACACTGCTTAAGCATCAACGCATTGACCATCCAGCGTTGCGGTCTGCTCACAGGCTCGGATCGGTTACACTACTGCTCGCGTCGAGTCAAATGCTATTGGAGTTGCGGTCTGCTCACAGGCTCGGATCGGTTACACTCCTCCGGATATGTTCGTCCCCGCCGGACACGTTGCGGTCTGCTCACAGGCTCGGATCGGTTACACTGTTTCTCGACGCTGTTCCCGTGGGTCGCTGGTTGCGGTCTGCTCACAGGCTCGGATCGGTTACACTTCCTCACGTTGCCGGACGGCCAGCGGATCCGTTGCGGTCTGCTCACAGGCTCGGATCGGTTACACTGACCGTGTACGGGTCAGTGAGTCCCGCACGTTGCGGTCTGCTCACAGGCTCGGATCGGTTACACTGGTCCTATGTGGACGCTCTCGCTGACACCGGTTGCGGTCTGCTCACA
>JAYTWO010000122.1:0-5325 GCA_043743415.1 Planctomycetota bacterium | reverse complement strand
ACCCCAGTGTTTCAGGCCCTTTCCGTCGAAAATAAGACGAATCCGGAAAACCCTCTCCCTAAACAGAAGACACTGTTTGACTTATCGCCGGACAGTTGTGCATCGATATAATAAACCGAAGGCTCAACTGCAAAAACTGACAGCCTCTCCGCGAAAGAACGTGCTTTCGCGGAGCGAAAGGCGACACTGCCTGTGCCCTGGGTTCGCGCTGTACCGGCTCACCCCCAAACGCTAGCGGATGCGTTTCATCCGCCCCACCTGAGGATAGAACGGGGCGGTGTACTTGGGATAGTCCGGGACGGTGTGTCCCTGGGTGTCGGTGTAATTCGTCAGCGGAAAACCTCGCCCGTTGTTCATGAATGGCACCCCGTGCGGCCAATAGATAAAGAACGCCTTGCCCACCAGAAACTTGCGAGGCACGCTTTGCAGCGACTTGGCCCACATGCGGCTGTCACGGCTGCGGGGGCTGTTGTCGCCCAGGGCGAGGTAGCCGTCCTCTGTAATCTGGATCTCCGCCGAGTCCAAATCCTCCGCTTCCTCGGCGTAGCGGCGGCTCCATTCCTCCGGGCGATCCACGTACTGAGCCAGAGCGTTCTGGAAACGGTTGCTGGAGGGGTCAGCGAGGTAATAGATGTCTCGCGTGATCACCAGTTCCGAGACCGTCACATCCAACCCCCGAGCGGCGATCCCCACCGGGGTCAGGTCATCATCCGTGGGCAAATTCGGGATGAGGGCATTCGGCTGATCGAGGACGGCTCCCTTCCCGAACTCAATCGCGTTGTCGTCCACCCACAGCGTGAGTCGGTCGTCGACATTGGCAAACCGCAGGTGATGGCTCCCGGCTCCAGACAGTCCGCACGGGGCTGAGGCCAGCTCGATCTCGCGGTCAGCAGTCTGCTTGAACAGGACCGCCGTCGAGGACTTGCAGTCGATGCGGCATTGGTAGCGGATGCCGCCTTCGATCAGCTCCAGCACGAGTTGTGCCTCGGGGCCCGTGGCGGCCAGGTCGACTTGGCAGGCGAGCGTCAGGTCTCCGACCCAGAACTCACCCACGCCGATTTCTTCCGGCGAGTGAGAGTCGATCCTGGCCCATTGGCCCGGTGGCTCGGAACCCGAGTACGTGTTGTAACCGCAGTAATCGGTCACCAGGCGCGGCACGGGCGACTGCTGGACCCCGCTCTCCGCCAGTCCCCATTCCGCCAGATTGGGCACGTAGTGGCGGTAACGAATCCAGCTCAGGTCGGTCGACTTGGCCCCCTGACACTGAAAGGTCCGCTGCTGGGCGTCCTGCTTCCACACGGACTCAGCGGGGGTCCAGCCCGCCACGCCCTCAGCGCCATCCACTTGGGCCACCGCAGCCCAGCGTTCCGGCCAGCCCGATTTGAGCAGATCGTGCGGGGCATGCCGGTCATCGTACACCGGGATCTGAATCGCATTCTGCTTGTCCACATCGTCCTTGCGGAGGATCTTTTCCTGCTGGCCATCCCACAGATACAAGTTTCCCTGGCGAATGCGGATCGTTTCGCCCGGCAGGCCCACCAGCCGCTTGATGTAGTTGATGTTCGGCTCTTCGGGATACTTAAAGACGAAGACATCCCAACGGGACGGGCTTCCCAATTCATAGGGGAACTTGTTGACCAGAATGCGGTCCCCGTTGAAGGAGAGGGCCGAAGTGATCTCGTTCACAGAGCGGCAGTTCGGACAGATCGCGTGCTCGATGCGAGTCTTCTCATGGAGTCGACCCGATTCCGCGTCCATCTCATCACTGGCCCCGACCGTGATCGTGTGACCGCATTTGGTACAGGTCGACTCCTTGTGACGCCCGTACAGCGTCGGAGCCATCGACCCTGTCGGAATCACGAACGCCTCCGCCTCGAAGGTCCGGAACAGCAGCGCCAACACCAGCGCAAACAGCACCGACTCGAAATGGTCGCGGGCCGTGTCGACATGGGCGGGCTTCTTCGCAGCCACCGTCCTCGAGACGGTCTGTTCGGGACCGGTGGGAGCGGGCGTCTTCATGTAGTCGCGGTCAAGGATCGACATGTCAGCTTTCCAGAACACGGGGTCGGGCACGGGCGGATCATTCTCGTCGGTTGCCCCTCGGACCACAATTCGTGTTGTCCGTTCCTTCGATCCGCATGGAAAGACTACGCCAACCGAGAGTTCAAGGGAAGTTTGAATGTCTCTTGGGACAGAGCCCCTCAGGTGCGAAAACCACAGAATTCCCCTCGCCCACTCAGCGTGTCGGTACTTTGCATCTCAACCCTTCGCAAGGCTGGGGGTGCCCTTCCCGTGACCAGAAGGTGGAACACACGGAACACACGGAACACACGGAAAAAGACAGGAAACGCTGCGGCAGTCGTGGGTCTCGATGCGGGGCGAAAGACGTTCTCTCGGGCGATGACACTCCCGGAAAGTGGCCTCCTTCCGAACGAATTCCTCCTGGTTCTTTTCCGTACGACCCACCCTCCAAAGTTTTGTGCCTTGCGCAAATCTCAGGCGGCGAGATCCGTGAGTGATCACAGGTCGGCTGCACAGGCAGCGAGTGCCTTGTCAACGCGAGGAATTGGGGTTGAGCCCAGCCCGCGCGGGACTGGCTCAACCCCATCACTAAGACTTGACGGGGCACTCGGGGGGCGGTGAGGGTTTCGGGGGCGTGGGGGTGAGGGGGCAGGTAAGGCAGAGGACCGCCAAATGGCGAATGCACCCGACAGAACGCCGATCAGCCGACAACTTGGCAATCGGGAGCGGCGATCCCTAGAATCGCGACGTGGCATGTGAGGTCTCCGTTGCACACGCTGGAGCCGCTCACGGCTGTGACTCACCCACCTGGAGAACTCCCTATGATTTCGATGCAGTCACTGATCTCCCCACAGTCACTGGCGCTGGCCGGAATGAATCTGCTGGCGGATGATGCTACGGCGCTGATCTTGAAGACGGTCGGTTGGATCATGGTCGCCTTTGTGGTGGTCGTCGGCCTGATCATGTTCTTCCTGTTCATCCGGTACTTCAATCTGTGGCTGCGGTCGTATGTCACCCGCGCGGGGATCAGCCCGCTTGCGTTGATCTTCATGTCGCTGAGGAAGGTGAATCCGCAAACCATTGTCGAGGCCAAGATCAGCGCGGTGCAGGCGGGGCTCGACCACATCTCGACAGCCGCCTTGGGGGCCCACTACTTGGCGGGAGGGAATGTGACCAAGGTCGTGCGAGCCCTGATTGCCGCTCATCGGGCCCGCATCGCCCTGGACTGGGATACGGCGTCGGCCATCGATCTGGCGGGTCGCGATGTCTTGGACGCGGTGAAAACCAGCGTCGACCCCAAGGTGATCGATGTTCCCGATCCGCGTCGGGGTCGAAGTACGCTGGACGGCGTCGCCAAGAACGGCATTCAGTTGATGGCGCGAGCCCGCGTGACCGTGCGCACGAACCTCAGCCAGTTGATCGGCGGGGCCACCGAGGACACGATCATCGCCCGCGTCGGCGAGGGGATCGTCTCCGCCATCGGATCGTGCGACTCTCACCAGGATGTGTTGTCGAATCCGACGCTCATCGCCCAGAACGTGCTGCGGAAGAGCCTCGACTCGCAGACCGCCTACGAAATCGTGTCGATCGACATCGCCGACATCAGCGTCGGAGCCAACGTGGGTGCCCGCCTGCAAGCCGACCAAGCGGAGGCCGATGTCCGCGTGGCCCGCGCCCGAGCTGAACAACGTCGAGCGGAGGCCGTGGCTCAGGAGCAGGAGATGCGCGCCCTGACTCAGGAAAATCAGGCCAAAGTCGTCCTCGCCGAAGCAGAAATTCCAAAGGCCATGGCGGAAGCTTACACCCGAGGCCAGCTGCGAGCGACCACCGAACCGAAGTTGGCCTAACCTGCCGAGCAGGCAATCTGCGAGGTTGGGGTAAGCGATCTAGGGCGCTGCGTGGGTTCGCACGTGGTCTTCCGGTTCGGTTTCGGCAAGAAATGCCGCCTCGAAGAATTCAGTGCGGTGGCTGACTTTTTGTCGGACGATGATAGAATAGTGATCGAAGTTCTTCTCCACGCTCAGGCATGAGCCTTGCATGGGGAGGAGATGGTGTGATTTCCGGTTCGCGAAGACTCGCGGGCTGGATCGCCTCGGAGACACCGCCAGCGTGGCGGAGCGTCGTGAGGTGTCGATTCAATCCGTCGCTCATTACGAGTGGCGGTCACCATCGGCTGGGGTTTGCTCTCGCTGTTCATGGACGATCAACAGAGGCTTGACTCGCAGTCGGACAATCCGGCTTCCGGTGAATCTGATGAATTCCATGCACATTGAACTGACTCCGAAGCAGCAGGAAATCCTGTTGCGTGGTTTGCGCTTTGTCCGTAGCGCGGTGGCGCTCGACATGCCTCCCTTCTTCACCGACAAGTTTGAAGCGGACCGGCACGGCCAGTACGCCGACATCGCCGAGGTCGAGTCGCTCGTGGCGGCGGCGGCCATCCGCCAGACCGTAAGCGTCTGACCCCACCGTGGGATAGGCTTCCAGCCTGTCGTCCTCTTGGCGATGAATTTGACAGGCTGGAAGCCTATCCCACGGAACGCCCATGCGATACCAGAATGTCTGCATCGAGGCGTTCAGCTGCCTGCTCCCTCCGTATGTCGTGACCTCGGAGGAGATCGAGCGCCAACTGGAGCCGGTCTATACCCGGCTCGGCCTGCATGTCGGTCGGTTTGAGTTGATGAGCGGCATCCGCGAGCGCCGGTTCTACGACCCCGGCACGCGCCCCGGTTCGGTCAGCGCCCGCACTGCCGAGCAACTGCTCCAGCAGACGGGCTTTGATCGCTCTCAGATCGGGGCGCTGATCCACGGCTCGGTCTGCCGCGACCAGATGGAGCCTGCCACCGCAGCCAGCGTGCATCACACGCTCAAACTCCCGGCGAGTTCGCTCGTCATTGATGTCAGCAATGCCTGCCTGGGCCTGCTCAACGGAGCCTTGCTCATTGCCGATCAGATCGAAGCGGGACTCATCCGCGCCGGGATCGTCGTCGGCACCGAAACCGGTCGCAGCTTAGTCGAGGGGACGATCGACCGCTTGAACGGCCTCGCGGGTGGAGACCGTTCGGCGCTCAAGGCCGCGCTCAAGGCCGACTTCGCCTCGCTCACGATCGGCTCCGGGTCAGCGGCGATTCTACTATGCGACCGCAAGCTGAGTCGCACGGGTCATCGGCTGCTCGGCGGAGCGATGCTGGCCGACACAGCTGCTCATGAACTCTGTGCGGGGGGAGTCGACCCGGCCCTCACCACCGATGGCCGCCCGCAGATGTCGACCGACTCCGAGGCCCTGCTGCACGCGGGCGTGAACCT
>JAYTWO010000121.1:0-6291 GCA_043743415.1 Planctomycetota bacterium | reverse complement strand
AAAATGACCTCTTGCAGGGTCATGTCCCACGGGACGATCGGTTTCCGATCCCTCAGCCGGGTCGGCTCAGGCACCGCCGCCACATCGATCGTGCTGATGTGACTAGTGTCCGCGTCGAGGATTTCATCATCCAGATGGATTTGCCCCGGCAGGATGTCATACACCGGATCAAAAGCAGCCAGGTTTCGGTGCTGGCGACAAGCGCACAACAACGCCGGGAGCAAGGCCACGACGCACCACAGTGCGAGCCTGGCCCGACGAGAATTCCGAAACTGGACGATCGATCGTCCCATGTGCATTCGCCCCCCGGCAACGGGGCAGAAGTCCGCCCATACTCCCCGTCAGTATCGACCGAGGGGGGGGCACAGATTCACTACATCCGGCAAACTCGCCGGAAGTGTTACAAACGGAACTGGAACGTCGTCTGGATGAATCTCCAGATCCACTGGCCCAGAGAACGGTCAAACAAATGGACGCGGGCCTTGCCACGCATCCCCGACCGCAGCAGCCTCGGATCGCCGGAAAGTGGCACAATCGCCTGGTAACTGATGCTCGTCAGCTTCTCCCGACCTTGTTCATCGGACACGGTGACCAGTGGTCCCTGGACCCGGTTGGAGAGTCCCTGCGGCGCGAATTCGAGGTGGCGGTGCGAGACCTCGCTGATCTGACCCTCCAGCACCGTGGAGGGCAATCCCTCTAACTTGAGACGAACTTTCCGATGGAGGATTAATTCCTCCCGTTCGGTCTGGTCCATCACCAGCACCGCTTGCAGCTTGTCCGACGGCGCGATCGTGCCAATGTGGGTCTGCGGTTCCAGAAAGCTGCCGTGATTCCGGGGCGTCAGGGGCGTGTCCGACCAAGTCGGCAGACGCTCCCGCAGTTGCTCGATCGACGGGCTGGGGAGCCGGGGCGGAGCGACCAGCGTTCCCTGGATGGGACAAGTGACCACCAATCGGGACTGCTGTTCGACGAGCAAAGCGAGTTGCCTCTGTGCGGAATCGAGTCGTTCCTGAGCGACAGCGGCCGCTTCTGCCTGTCCGGTCAGGGTGTAAGCATTGAGTTCGGCCTGGGCGGCATCGAGCTGGACGCGGCCTTCGAGGACGCGGACTTCGATGTCGGGATTGACCAGCGTCAGGAGCGGCTGGCCCTGCTGGACGGTGGAGCCGGGCCGAGCGGGTTGAGTCTCCACAAACCCTGGCACCTGGTTGTAGACATGCACCGCGTGGACGGGTTCGATGATGAACGGGGCCTCGATGTACCACGGAAACGGCAGGAACATGACCAGAGACGCACAGAGGCTCAGGAAAGCCACGGTGAGGAATAACCGCGGCTTGCTGACCGAATCGCGACGCGGCTGGGAGATGAGCTTGTAGGTGTTCCACAAGAAGCCCCCGAACGAGATCAAGATCGTGATCATGGCCATGAGGATTCCCAGACTCTGCAAACGGTACGGCTTCAGCACCGTGTAGAAGAAGATAATGATGCCCGCGAACACCACCCAGCGATAGATCGCCGACGCAATCACATACGTAAAGAACCAGAACCGCCCATGATCCGGCAGGAAAGCCGGCGCGGGCAGATCGATCCCCAGGCAATACTTCGCCAAAATCCGCTGCGAGATCTGGTCGGCCTTCTGCCGCAGGTTCGGGATCTCCAGGAAGTCCGACAGCATGTAATAGCCGTCGTACTTCAGCAGCGGGTTGGCGTTGAAAATCACCGTCGAGACCGTCGACACGAAGAACGTGTTCAGGCACAGATAGTGGAACATCCCCGGCTCGGTGTTCCACCAAATGATCAGCGCCACCGTGGACAGCAGGGCCTCAAAGTACATCCCCGCCGCCCCGATCATGATCCGCTGCCACTTGTTGTGCAGCATCCAGGAATCGGTCACGTCGCAGTACATCGTCGGGCTGAACACCAGCAGCATGACGCCGATCGAGTGACATTCGCTGCCGTAATGTTTGCAGGACAACCCGTGCCCGAACTCGTGGATCACCTTGATGCAGGCCAGAGCCACCCACAGATAGACGAGGTTGGGCCAGCCGAAGAACCGCTGGAACTCCGGCAGATTCTTCTGAATCTCTCCAAACCGGGAGGCCAGAAACAGCAGCGCCACGGCCACCGTGGTCAGCAACGTCGCGATCACCGACGGCGCGAACAGCCACCGCGTAAACGGCAGCATGCACTGCAACACCCGCTCGGGATCCCAGCCGGGCAACTGGATCGTCAGCGGGTTGCGCAGCGTGGCCCCGATCTTCTTGCGGATGTTGTCGCGGTGAGCCTTGAGCAGGGCCGGGCCTTGGCCGAGCCGAAGAGCCACCAGCAGATGTTTCTCCTGCAGGTCGATCACCAGCCCCTGAATGTCCATCAGCGAGAAATGCTCGGTCGGGAACTGCGTCTGTACCTCGGACCGAATCTGCTTGAGGCTGTTCTCGCCGTTCAGCAGATCGAGGACCGCGTATTGCTCGGGGGAGAGTTGGTGATATTTAAGCCCCACTGGATCTTTAATCACGGCATGTTTCACGCCGCGATACTTAATCCAGGCAATGACAATATCCTGCCGTCGCCGATATGGAATCGGACGGTCGAACGAAGTCGACGAGTCGGAGTGGTTCTGCTTTTGCAGCTGCATGGCGACCGATCCTACTGAGGCTTGGTCGCGGCCGGAGTGGCTTCGGGAATAATCTCAATCGAGGCGGTCAGGCCCTCGCGCAGCTTTCCGTGGGAGTTGTCGATCTCGGCAAAGATGCGGACCTTCTGGGACACCTGGCCGATGGTCGGGTCGATGAACTTGAGCACGACCGGGTAGCGCTCGACATCCATCGCATTCACGCCGGTCGGCTGGTGAACGAGGACGGTCGCGGGCATGCCGACTTTGAGGCGGGCTGCGGTGACGGCGGGGACTTCCACTTCCACGCGGACACGCTGGGTGGAGATGATCTCCAGCACTTTTTCGCCCGATTGAGTCCCCTCGCCGGTCTGCTTGAAGGCGCGGGTCACCAGCCCGTTGCGCGGGGCCTTGAGTTCCAGGGCGTTCAGTTCGGCTTGAGCCTGGTCGCGGCCCTTCTGGGCGACGGCGTGTTCTTTTTCGAAGCGTCCGATATCGGCCTGGGCGGCTTCAGCAGTCAGACGCAATTCATCCAGGTAGACCTTCGGATACAGTGCATTCGAGGCCGGATCGCTCACCGGAGTCGGCTCCGCACCGGTTTGAGGAGCCGCAGGAGTGGGGGTCGCCTTCGCCTGGTGTTCGGCGTTGGCCTTTTCGGCAGCATGCGATTTGAGCTGGGCCAGTTCGGCCTGTTTCTGAGCGGAGATGACCTCCGCGTTGTTCATGACTCGGGCCTCGGACACGGCCAGTGCCGCCTTGGCGATGCCGTCTTCCAGCCGGGCCACGACCTGCCCGGCCTGGATGACCTCGGCCTCCTCGACCACAAACTGCAAGACGCCCGGATGATCGAACGCCACCTCATGGCGATCCACAAACAGCAGTCGGGCCGGTTTGAGTTCGATCACCGCCGTCGATGTCGGAGCGGCAGCAACTGCCGGAACGGCCGGTGCTTTCTTGTCCTGTGCGGTGAGTTCCACCAGACCAGCCACCCCCAGGATCCCGAGCAGTAAACCCCACACCGCCCGCTGTGTCTGACTGCGGGCGGGAGTTCGTATCATCAAATCACTCGGAGTTGAAGGTGACAGTGGGGGCATCATTGGCTTCCGTTCTCAGGAACCTGAATCGGCAAGAACACTCCTTCCCCGGATTGTCGCTTGCGTCGAACTCGGCTTTGCGGAGATGCTACGTCCCATCTGGTCAGAGACGCAAGAAGGGATTGTGTGATGGGGGCTGAAAATCCGTGGAGTGTGTGGCTGTCTCGTGTTCGGCAGGCGGGGGCGGCCGCGCGGACGGGGACATTACCGCCTGCTGATCGGGCGACTCAACTACTCGAAGCGATCTGCGATGGACAAAACCTGTGTGCGGGATTGCTGTGGGGCGTCGACCGCGACGGAAAGTTTCAGGCGGCAGCGGCGGGCGGCCTGCCGCGCATCTCCGACTCCGAGGGAAAGCTGAACCTCGATGGAGCCACGCACCTGGCCTCGGTCAAGGCTGTGTTCGGCAACGAGTCACCGCCGCAAGCCGAGTGGACCGCCTCGCACGGAGCGACCTTTCTGCGGGCGATCCGGCGGGTCGTCATCAACGCCAACACACCCCTGGCCCTGGAACTGTTCTTTCCGATGGCGAAGGCCAAAGACAAGGGCGGGATCGATCTGGCGACCGATGAAGTCGTCGCGCTGCTCACCAAGGCACTCACCGCCCATGCCTCCGCACCCGCCGTCAATACTCTGAACGACGAGTTCTGGCGGCAACTCGACCAGTTCAGCCTCTCCCTGCAACGCAGCCTCTCGGTCGCCGATGTCGCCACCGTGGCCGCCAACGACGGACGCGTCCTGCTCGATTGCGATCGCGTCAGCATTGCCATGCAGCATGGCAACCGGGCCAAGATCGTCGCCTGTAGCGGTCAGGAATCGACTCAGCAGAGGGCCAATCTGATTTACCAGATGTCACTCCTGGCCAAGGCCGTGTGCGACCTCGGCGAGCCCGTCATCTACACCGGCACCATTGAGAACTTTCCCGAATCGTTCCGCGAACCGCTGTCCAAGTACCTCGAAGAGAGCCGCTCGCGGATGGTCCAGTTGATCCCGCTGCGGGAGAATATCCCGCATCATCAGACCGAACTGGACTTGGCGGATCAGGTGCGATTGAAGCCGGGGAAGGTGATTGCCTGCCTGATCGCCGAACAGTCGAAAGACAGCGAACCCAAGGGAACCGTGTCGCAACGCATCGACATGGTGGCGGACCATGTGGCAGCCGCTCTGTGCAACGCCCGTCATCAGGAATCGATCTTCTTGTTGCCAGTCTGGCGGGCGATCGGGCGGACGCTGGGCTGGTTCCGAGGGCGTCGACTGGCGATCACGCTCGGGATCGTGGCAGCGCTGGGAGTGGTGATTGCGGCGCTCAGCGTGGTGCCGTGGGAGTACCGCTTCGAGGCCGCCGGTCGGGCGATGCCGGTCGAGCAGTACGACATCTTCGCCCCCTGGGATGGGGACGTGATTCAGGTACTCGTCGAGAACGGACAAGTAGTCCAGCAGGGGCAGGTCGTGCTGGTCCTCCGCAGTGACGACCTGGAGACCGAACTGCTGGCCGCTGAGAACTCCGTGTCCGAACGGCAGAAGACCTTGGCGTCTCTCGAATCCCAGAAATCGGTGGCTGCCGGAGCGGGTCAGGCGGAAGAGGTCGGGCGGATCGAAACCGAAATCGCCACGACCCAAGTCGAGCGCGACGGGGCCCAGGCCAAGGCGAACATGTTCCGCAAGCGGCTCGATGCCTTGAAGGTCACTGCACCCGTCGCGGGCGTCGTGGCCACGTTCCAGGTCAGCCAGAACCTGCTCGACCGACCGGTCCGACGCGGGGATCGGCTGATCGAGATTATGAACGTCGATGGCCCGTGGCGGCTCGAACTCGACGCCCCCGAGTACCGCATGGGACACCTCCAGAAAGCCGTCGCCTCTCACGCCAGTTCCAGCGCCGTCCCGCAGCCCGCTCTGCGGCAGAAGCTGACCGGAGCCGAACAACTCAATGTCGATTACATCGCCGCGACCGCTGTCTCGCAGCGGTTCCAGGGCAAGCTCTCCGAGGTCGGCACCCGCACGAATGAGTCGCAAAAAGAAGGATCGACGGTCGTGGAACTGTTCGTCGACATCACCAAGGAAGACCTCCCCGGCAGGCACATCGGGGCCGAAGTCACCGCCAAGATTCACTGCGGCCAGATGAGCCTGGGCTACGTCCTCTTCGGCGATGTGTGGGAGTTCATCATCCGGAAAGTGTGGTGGTAGCAGCGATCAGCCATCAGCGGTCAACCACAAAGCCCAGGGGTTGCAACCCCTGGGCTTTTCGCAAACCATCAACCATCTCCGAACTCTTCCGCAACGATTGTGTCCAGCCCCCATCATGAACAAGAAACAACTGATGAAGCTCGGCTGCCCGGAGCACTGCGTCGTGGAAGCGATTCAGGCGGTGCAGCAGGCTGCGATGGCGGGGGAGATCAAGGGCAAGCATGGGCCGAAGGTGATCGAAGAGATCCTGGCAGCTCCGGCCACCTTTGTCGAAGACCCGCTGTTCGGAGCTTTTGCGAAAGCATTGCTGGCTGTCGAACCGGAAGAGCCGCCGCGCGAGCCGATCGAGTACAAGGTCTGGGGCCGCGAGCGGATCGATGAGAACACGTTCACGCAGATGGCCGA
>JAYTWO010000120.1:0-48969 GCA_043743415.1 Planctomycetota bacterium | reverse complement strand
CCGCTCCCTCCCCCATGGTCCAACAACTGGCGGAATGGTAAAAAGTTTGGCGATTAAAGCAACAGGCCGTTACGTCCAACGCTCGCTATCGATGTGCGAGCCGGGGCTTTGAAGCGGGAGAAGCCCCGCTTCAAAGCCTTCGCGTCGCAGCTTAACGGGCACAGTGAAGAAGCTGGCTTCCCCGGTTGCGTCGCTGCTCCGTGTCTGCCACGATGTCGACGAGGTGATCGGCGATCGATCACACGACAGAGGACTGGATTCATGGTGTTCGGCGAAAACGTGACGCGGCGGGATTGGCTCGCGGCGACGGCAATCGGTATGGCGGGGGCTGCACTGGCCTCAAAGACACAGGCGGAGACGAACGTGGCGAAATCGAATTCGGGACCGTTTCGGGTCTGCTTCAACACCAGCACCATTCGGGGCCAGAAGCTCTCGGTCGACAAGCAGGTCGCCATTGCGGGTCAGGCCGGGTATGACGGGATCGAGCCGTGGATCGGCGATCTGCGGGCCTTCGTGGAAAGCGGCGGGAAGCTGACCGACCTCCGCAAGCAACTGGATGATGCGAACCTGCAAGTCGAGAGCGCGATCGGGTTTGCCAAGTGGATCGTCGATGACGAGGGAGTCCGCAAGTCCGGACTCGAAGAGTTGAAGCGGGACATGGAGATGATCAGCACGCTGGGCGGCAAATACATGGCCGCTCCGCCGATCGGGGCACACGAGGCCAGTGCCCCGGTCCTTGACCTGCGCGTCGTGGCCGAGCGGTATCGCGCCGCCCTCGAGGTCGGCGTGCAACAGGGCGTGACCCCCATGGCCGAGGTCTGGGGGTTCTCGAAGAACCTGTCGCGACTGGCCGAAACCGTTTCGGTCATCGTCGAGGCCGGGCACCCATCGGCCTGCCTGTTGCCCGACTTCTACCATCTGTATCGCGGTGGCTCGTCGTTCGAGGGCTTGAACCTGCTTTCGAAGAACGCGATCCACGTGTTCCACATCAACGACTATCCGGCCCGCGAACACACCACACTGAACGACGGCGATCGCGTCTACCCCGGCGACGGCGATTGCCCGCTCGTCCCGATCCTCAAGGTCCTGCGGGCCAACGGCGTCAGCTGCGCGCTCTCGCTGGAACTGTTCAACAAGGACTTGTGGGCTCAAGATGCCCTCGCAGTCGCCCAGACCGGAGCCGCCAAGGTGCGGGCGATCGTGGCGAAGGCCATGGAATAACCTCGTAGGGTGGGACAAGCCGCTTGGGGCGGCAGGCCCACCATCTCCCGCCAAACAACGTCGCACATGGTGGGCCAGCGCTCCAACGCGAGCTTGTCCCACCCTACGTGTGCAGGGACGCCTCATGCCCTTTGACCAACTCAGCGACTTCTTGCACAAGCTGACTCAGACCGGCGATCTGGTGCGGATCAAGCAGGAGGTTGACCCGCGCCACCAGATCGCCGCCCTCACCGGAGAGGCCCGTCGCTCAGACCCGCTCGGTGGTCCTGCGGTACTGTTCGAGGCGGTCAAAGGGAGCCGCCACCCGCTGGTCACCAACCTGCTCGGCACCACGCGCCGCGTACTGCTGGCCCTCGGCGAGAATTCTTTGGTCACTGTCGGTCAACGCCTTAACGAGTGGCTCACCCCTCGCGTCCCAGATGCGTCCGGCGACTCGTCGAAGTTCGCTCCCGTCTTGGCTCGATTAGCAAAATTGGTGCCCCGGATTCAGAAGACCGCCTTCGCCCAGCAAGTCGCCCGGCTCGGTCGCGACATCAACCTCGAAGACCTGCCCATGCCGCGCAGCTTCGAGGGCGAGACCGGACGCACGTTGACCTGTGCCCAACTGTGGTTGCAGTCGCTGGTAAACGGTCAACGCTGGGTGAGTGCTCCAGTGCTGGAGGTCGCCGGTCCGCAGTCGCTCCTCGTCCACTGGACACTGGTGGATCGCGGTCCAGATATCGTCGACGAGTACCGGTCCCTCGCCAAACCGACGCCGGTCATGATCTCCGTCGGTGGTGATCCGCTGTTGCATTTGGCCGCTCAACTGCCGGGGATTCCGGATACGGATGCCTGCCAGTTGGCGGGCGTCATCCGCGGTCAGACGCTGAATCTGGTGCGCGGGCGGACCATCGAGATCGAAGGCCCTGCCGATGCGGAGTTCCTCATCGAAGGCTACATCGACCCCCAGGAGATCGAGGCTGCGCAAGGCACGGTGGCCTCCCCCTCGGGACTGCTGGTCGCACGCCAAAGACTGGCCGTCATCCGCGTCACAGCCGTGACTCATCGGTCGCAGGCGGTCATGCCCGCGGTGATTCACACGGCGGGGAACTCGGAAGAAGAGGCATGGTCCCCGCTGCTGTCGGAACTGCTACTCCCGGTCATGCGCCGCATCCATCCCGCCGTGCAGACGTTCCAATTCAGTCGCGACGGGCAGGGCCGGCGGATCGCGTTCGTCGGGCTGCGAACCCGCTTCCCCGGACATGCGAGGCAGACGCTGCAAGGGCTGGCGAACTGGCCACAACTGGCGGATGTGGTGCTGCTGATTGCGGTCGATGAGGACATCGCTCTGGCGGATTCCTCCACCGTCTGGCGGCAGGTGGCTGCGATGGCCGACCCGGCGCAGGACTTCGTGACGGTGCCTGCGGTGCGCGATGCCGCACATCGAGCCTGCCGCGACCTGTCTCACTCCGGTACCTTGCTGATTGACGCGACGCGCAAGCCCGATGCCCGCACCGGCGAGTGGATCGAGTCCGCCGAACCCACGCTCGAGGCTCGCGAGTCCGCTGCGACACTGTGGGCCAAGCTCCGCGCCCCTGCTTAACCCGACGCCCCAAGGGATGCCCGCCGCATGAAGGTCAACTTACCAGCGTTGAATCGGCGTGAAACGACAGGCTATTGCGGAGCGCGAGACGACTCGGGAATGCTTCGCTGCGCAAAGCCTTCGCGTCGCTGCTAACCGGGCGGGGCGACGCTCAGGTGGAGAACCTGAAAACTCAATCGACCGCCTCCACGAGGGACGCTTAAGTGGCGTCGACTCTCGTGGAGACGGTCGATTCCGATGCGGAGGATCGCCCCCGGTCTTATTGCTTCCGCACCGGTGGTGAAGTCTTCGGATCATTCGTGACGGTGTTCAGCGGACGGACGCCCACTGGGACCGGTCGGACTGCGGGAACCTGCCCCGTTGTGGGAGCTTGACCAGCCGGAGCCACGGCGGCACTCGCAGCTGCGGGAGCCCCCTTGACCCATTCGGCGGTGGACCAGGTGCCGTGCGATTCGACGACGCTGGCCCCCAGGTCTTGCAGCAGCGACCGGAACTTGGCCGAGGTCATCTGCTCATTCGCAACGGCCCGCTGCATGACGAACCGGCGGTTGTTCGGAATGTACGCGAACATCTTGCCGTCGCCGAGGCTGTCGTTCTCGGCCAGCAGCCGCAGGAGGGCGGCACGCGGGACGGCTTCGGACGACTTGGGGAGTTCATCGAGCCACGCCATCAGCCACAGCGACTGCTGGTCCTGGCTCAGGACGGCGGACATGGAGAGGGTCCACTCGGTCCCTTCCATCTCGGCCCGGAAGGCGAAGTCGTAGCGCTGAAGTTGCTTCTCGGGCTTCAGGCCCAAGGCATTGACCATCTGGCCCAGACCGGCTTCGTCGACACCACCTGGCTGGAGCGGCAGTTTGGCGGCTTCAGCGGAGATGATGTTCGAAGCCGGAGCGGCTGCGACGGGAGCGACTCCCGTGGCTGGCGGGGCCACGGCGGGGCGGGCCACCGCAGGACGAACGGCAGGCATACCGGCGACGGGGGCCTTGGCAGCCGGAGTTTTCGCAGCCGGGGCTTGAGCCATGGCGAACGACGCCACACTTCCGGCCAGTGCCACGGAGGCCGCACCGGTCCACATCCAACGGTTGATATCACGACGCATGTTGCACACTCCCTTGTCCAGTACGGCGGCTCGATCAGCCCCCCGCCGATCATGATCGATGTCCCGCATCGCGCACTCCAGCCTCACCGCTCAGACTCAATGATCTGTGCGAAGTGGAATCGGATGCGATCGCTGTCAGCTTGGTGATCGCCCTGCCGTCGGCATCGGATCTCTTTAGGAAATCAGGTGCTCAAGGCAGATTTGCGACCAGGTCTCGAACTGATCTCGGGCGAGTATCAATTCTGACGGCTTGGCGAATCCTGCCTCGTGTATCGACTCTTCACGAGCCCGAACTTTCGGTTCTTCGATCTCAAACAGATGAACTATTCCCAAATGGACCTTACCAACCTCGGTCACGTCATCGTTGATGAGGCCAATGCAGCGTTCTGTAAAGTTTGACTCAAGAAACACCTCCTCCTCGATCTCGCGACGCATCCCCTCGCGGTAGACACTCACCGCATGCTGATCGATCGACGAGATGTGGCCGCCGACCCCGACCGACCGCTTACTCAACAGCCGCGTCTCGCCCTGCCCCTTGCCCCGCCGGTAGGAGAAGACTTCCCCCCGGCACATGAAGATGCAGTACGGAATCAACTGCTTAAAGCTGGGGTCTTGCTCCATCTCGTTGCGGGGCCGGTAGCTGGTGTAGGCCGGGTCGAGCAGCGTCTCCAAATAGGGGGCGATGTTCGGCTGGAACCCCTGAAAGTGGCCGACTTCGTGAAACAGCGAGGTGGGAACGACTAGGACATGTTCCACAGTTTGTGCGGCGGTCGTCATGTGCGGGGGGCCTGAAGCGGGGAGTGAGTTTGGTGGATCGGTGAGGTTATCGGTGGGACGACCGAGTCTCAATGGAGCGGGGACTCCGCAGCACGGCTCCCCCGTTTAGCCGCGACGCGAAGTCTTCGAAGCGGAGCTTCGCGGAGATGCGGTCCCAAGCAGAGCTTCGGACCGAGGGAATCCCGCTCACTGGTCGTGTGAGTGCCCGTGGTCGTGTGAGTGCCCGTGGTCGTGACTGTGTCCGTGATCGTGGGCGGTGTCCTTTGTGGTACTCGGAGCCTGTTCCACGCGGAGCGATTCGCTGGCAAAGCTCCCTTCGGCGGCGCGGTAGACATCGCGGAGGGGGACGCCTCGCTCGGTGGCGACGCGGGCGCAGTCTTCGAACTCGGGGGCGAAACGGGGGGCGGTGCCGGGTTGCCAGGCGAGCTTGCCTTGAACCGGGCCGAAGGCGGTCTGCACGGTGTAGGCTTGGCGGGCCTGCTTGACGCGCTCGATGCGGTGGCGGCGGATGCCCAGCGTGCCGGTCTCCTGGAACAGCAGAGTCTCGAACCGCTCGCAGTCCTCGGGGCGGCACAGCAGGCTGACAATCACGCCGGGGCGGTCCTTCTTCATCTGGATCGGCGTCGTGTAGACATCGAGTGCCCCGGCCTTCAGAGCCGACTGTTTGACATACCCGATCACCTCGCCGGAGACATCATCCAGGTTGGTCTCCAGCAGGCACACCTGATCGGTGTCGGGTGACGTGATCGCCGTGCCCACGAACAGCCGCAGCACGTTGGCTCGGTCGGGGAGGTTCATCGTCCCGGCTCCGTAGCCGACCGCTTCAATCGTCATCGCAGGCAGCGCACCGAACCGGTCGGCCAACACTTTCACAATCGCCGCTCCGGTCGGCGTGGTCAGCTCGGCCATGATCGGTAGGTCGACCAGCGGGATGCCCTTGAGGATCTCGGCGGTTCCCGGCGTCGGCACCGGGCACAGGCCGTGGTCGATCCGCACCTGACCCCGCCCCGTGGGCAGGGGGGCACAGACAATGACCTCGGCATTCAGGGCATCGAACCCGGCAGCGGCCCCCACGATGTCGACGATGGAGTCGATGGCCCCGACCTCGTGGAAGTGAATCTCGTCGAGTGTCGAGCCATGCACGCGGGCCTCCGCCTCGCCGATCACGCGGAAGATCGACTTCGCCAGCGTCTTCGTCCGCTCCGTCAGGCCCACAGCCGAGTCGATCATCTTCGCGATCTGCGAGTACCCCCGGTGCGGCTGGCCCGGTGGGTGCTGGATGCGGACGGCAGTGGCGCGGAAACAGGACTTCATCACCGATTCAAACCTCAGCTCGACCCCCGGAATGCCCAGCGAGGCGACCGCAGTTTGGATCAGCGCCGGGTCGACGCCCGCGTCAACGAGAGCGGCCAGCGTCATGTCTCCGCTGATGCCGGTGGCACATTCGAGGTAGGCGATTCGCATGCAGGGGACTCGGGGAACGCGGGGTGGAGAGTCATCTCACAACTCTGGTTTCTTCGACTGTTGGAGTTCAGCCTTGAGGGCATGATCCAAAATAACATCCCGATTTGAACAGAAGGATTTGAACAGAAGGCAACAAAGGTAACGAAGGGGGCAATCCAAAGGCCCTTCGTTACCTTCGTTGCCTTCTGTTCAAAATCAAATCGGGAAGTTGTTTTGGACCATCTCCTTGAGGCTGCCTCTGGCCGCTCGCCTCAAGGCTGAACTCCAACGGTCGAACTACGAGTGAACGATTGTAGGGCGCATGCGGAACTGGAAAAAGCCGTACTCATCGCTCCCCTGCGATTCGCTCCGTCCCGACTCTCTCCGGTGAACTAGGGTCAGGAAGGTGGGAGACCGAGGATCGCACTCTTGGCCATTCCATTGTCACACTCGCCCCCCTCGCGAATCGACATGAGCACGACACTCTCCGAACAATCGGCACAATCCGTTGTGACCCCGACTGACGAAGTCGCGACCACAGCTCAAATCCTCACGCTCCAGCGGCTGTGGATCGTGTTCATTCTGGCGACCGGCGGTCTGGTCATGGGAATGAACAGAGCGGACCCCGACTTGTGGGGGCATTCGCTGTACGGTCGCGACTGGATCGAGACCGGTCGGCTGGCCAAGACGACCACCGGCTCGTTCACCTCGATCGGGTTCCGCTGGATCAACCACGAGAACCTGGCCGAGCTGTTGACGGCCTGGACCGAGATGCGGTTCGGTCACACCGGGCTGGTCATCGGGAAGTTCCTGCTGAGCCAGGTCGTCCTGGGGCTGATCCTGTTTCAAGCCCGGCGCTCTCGCGTGAGTTGGGGAATCGCCGGATTCTGTGCCCTCCTGGCCTCGGTCGGGCTGGCATTTCACTGGCACTTCCGCCCGCAGGTGCTCGGCTACACACTGTTTAGTCTGATGCTGGTCAGCCTGTCCTGGATCTTTGCAGGTTGGGAAGGACGCTGGAACCTGCGGCACTGGAAGGCCCTCCCGCTGTGTACCCATGAGGGGGTCGAATACCACGGGATGCGGATGCGGTGCCTGTGGCTCAGCTTCGCCTTCTTTGCCCTGTGGGCCAGCACGCACGGCAGCTTTGCCGCTGGCCTGGCCATCTTCGTGGCCTATTTGGTGTTTCGTGCGGTGGAGGCCATCTGCTTATGGGGCTGGTCTGCCGAGGGCCGCATCCGCCGGTTCGTGCTGATGAGCTTCATTGGGGGGCTAGGGACGTGCCTGACTCCCTATGGCCTCGACCTGCATCTGTGGATGTTGAAGGCCATTGGACATTCCCAGCCAGAGATTGCCGACTGGCAGCCGATCGCCCTGTTCACCAGCGAGGCGCTCGCCTTCTGGTCCCTGGTGGCCGTAGTGGCCTTCTCGCTCAAGTATTCGCGACTCCCCAAGGACTTCACGCAGTTGATGATACTCGGGCTAGTCGGCTGGCAAGCGGTCAGCCATGTGCGGCACATGACGTTCCTGGCTCTGCTGGTGGCGTTCTGGATTCCGCCACATTTGCAGTCGGCCTGGCAGCGAATCACCACGGATGCGGACAAAACCGCTTCGCCCGCGTTGAGTCGGGTCTCCGTGCAATGGGCGTGCGTGTGCCTGCTGGTCGGGACGCTGTTCATGGGAACTCGATTGGCTCCCCGGTTGTGTCATCTGGAAGTGGACACGAGCCTGTATCCGGTCGCCGCCATGCAGTTCATGGAGGACCGGCAACTGCGTGGGCGGACGGTAGTGACGTTCAACTGGGCGCAGTACGCGCTGGCCTGTTTCGCGGAGGAGCCGGACCCGCTGCGGCGTTCGACGGTGGCCTTCGATGGGCGATTTACGACCTGCTACGCCCCCGAGGTGATCGACATCTACTTCGATTTCATCCTGGGCCAAGACTACAAGGGCGACCGCTATCGCAGTCGGAAGTCTGCCCCGATCGATCCCGAGAAGGCCCTGCGTCACGCCAGTCCGGAGCTGTTCGTGTTGAGCCGAGGTCAGAAGGGAACCGTGCAAACACTGGAGGCTCACCGCGACGAATGGACACTGCTGTACCAGGACTCGCTGGCCCAAATCTGGGGCCTCAAGAAGCGGTTCGACACCCCCGGCGAGGTCGACTACCTCCCGCCAGAGGAGCGGCAGATCAGCGACGCCCCTCAGCGTGGGAAGGTCGATTATCCCGCTCTGCCTGTCCGCCAGACGCCCGTTTAGCCGCGACGCGGAGTCTTCGAAGCGGGACGCTCTCACCGACACCAGTGTGCGTTTGCGGTTTACGACGATGGTCATCATGATGAGTCCATCGTTCTGCGGCAAGTTTTCGCCGCATCTGGCCTGTGGGACTGAGTTCCAGTCTTGCGATTCATCCCCGTTGTTCCGAAGTCGCTGCATTCCATGCCCTCTCCCCACCCGCGTCATTTTCTGTTGAATCCCCGCATTATCGGATGGGTTCTGGCGATGGCGACGGCTTTTGCCGCCATCTACTTGGTGCTCCCTAAACCCAAGGACGAGACACCGTCGATGATCACTCACTCAGGCGATGATCCTCACAGCAGCCTGTGCGAGAGTCGGCTGACCAAGTTGATCCAAAGCGTCGACCCCGAGCGATTGCAGTTCAACACCGACATCGAAAGCCGGATTCAGGAGCTGAACCGCTATTGGACGACCTGCGGCCCCCCAGGGGACGCCCCGATCGTCAGCGATCTGAAACCCATTGAAGCCGCCATCGACGGCGACTACCGTGTCCGCGTTCTCTCCCCGAGCTTTAGTCGCCGCGACGTGGAACATATCCGTCAGTCGCTGTTGCTCAGCCGGATGGCGACACGGATTGGCGAGGCCCAGAAGTCTGACCTCGAACGGGCGCTGGCCACACTGGTGCTGATCTCGCAACAAGTCGAGCCCCTGGCAGTGGAGTCCTCGACGGATCGTCCACTGACTCCGTTCGAGTGCCTGTTGCTCGGGCAGGGAACGCCAGCGGATCGCGCGTGGATCCTGGCGGAGATCTTGCGGCAACTGCATCTCGATTCCGTTGTGCTGACCACCGAGGAGGCCGGCATTTCACCGCTGGTGGGGGTCTTGATTGAGGGTGAGGTGTACCTGTTTGAACCACTCTCGGGGTTGCCAGTTCCCGCCGCGGGTGAGAGTCAGCGGAAGACTCTGTTTCGCGAACCGGCGACGCTGAAGGCGGCCCTCGCGGATGACTCGATTCTGCGACAGTTGGACCAGGAAGGGGCTCCCTTTCCGTGGACCGCTGAACGATTGAAGGCGGCCGCCGTGGGGTTGGTCGGCACCAGCAACACCTGGGCCCCGCGTCTGGCGGAGTTGCAGTTTCAATGGCCCACCACTCAAACGTGCGTGATCTATGACGGACTGGGGGCGAGTTCGGACAGGAAGCGGGGGTTGGTCGAACGAGTCAGCGCAGTGATGACGACCCATGGCTACGAAGCGGCCCGGGTGCGGGTCTGGAATTATCCGGAGCAGCAGTGTGCGCTCTATGATTCCCTGGGGGCGGAAGACGCACCGTTTATCGCTCCGCAAGTGGCCGTGATGTCTGGCTCCATGTCATTCAGCGAGGGGCAAGACCCTCAGACGGGGACGATCTCGGTCGTTATGAAACGCTCGCTCCGCCAGTTGCAGCAGGCTCGCGTGCAGCATCTGCTAGGCCACCAAGAGCAGGCGATTGCCGGGTATCTTCCCCTGCTGGGGGCCTACCACTCCGCTCCTCCCCAGGGGTATCCCATCAGTGGACCGATGCAGGAGGCCATGGACCGGAATCGAATCGTCTCCGACAAAGCCACGTACTGGATGGCCTCCACACAGTTCGAGAACAACAAGCTCGACGCCTGCATCGGGACTCTCAGTCGCTACAAGAAGAACTTCCCCCTGGGCGACATGCGGGAAGCCGCAGCCATGCGAGAGGCAGCCTGTCTGATGAAGGTGCAAAAGTATGCACTCGCGGCACAGGTTCTGGAGGGAATCGGTCCCGGCCCCCATCAGTTACGGAGGAACCTGCTGGCTCGGCGACTGCGGGAGTTGAGCCAGTCCAAGGCGGCGACTCCGGCTGAATCGTCCGCTCCCACGCCATAGCAGAAGTCGTCAGACATCTGCCTTCGGGTGGCTTTGTCGTCTGGAGACGGCAGAATTCTCACGAATTCTGCGACGCTGACGCGGCGCGGGGTCCAGCCCGGCAAGTTCGAGTCCCACAATGGCATGAAGGTGCAGTCCTCGTGAACGCCGGAAGAACATTCGCGATCGGTGACATCCACGGGTGCGACGAGGCACTCGTGGTGCTGCTGCGCAAGATGCAGATCACCCCCGAAGATACGGTCATTGTCCTCGGCGACGTGATCGATCGCGGGCCGGATTCGAAACGCTGCATCGAACTCTTGCTGGAACTGAAGACCCGCTGTCGGTTCCAGCACATCATGGGCAACCATGAGGAAATGTTTCTCGATGCCCTCTACGGCGGCGAGTGGGCCGATGCCTGGCCGCGCTACGGCGGGATGGAGATGCTGCACTCCTATGGCCGCAGTTTCTCGGACATCCCCCCCGAGCACCTCGACTTCATCCGGAGCGGGCTACCGTACATCGAGACCGACTCGGCAATCTTCTCGCACGCCGCCATCCGTTGCGAATACCCCCTCGATGCCCAGGACAAGCACTGGCTGCGCTGGAGCCGCATCGGTCGCCACTGCTTGCCGCACTTCTCCGGCAAGCGGGTCATCTGCGGACACACCGCCCAGCCGTCCGGCCTGCCGCTGATCCTGCCGGGGTGGATCTGTATCGATACGCATGTCTACGGAGATGGCGGGGCCTTAACGGCGATTGATGTCGACAACGATCTCATCTATCAGGCCGAACAGTCGGGCCACTACCGCGGTTGCCATTCGCTGGAGGACTTCATCGGGTGACTCGCCACAAGAACAATCCCAAGAAACGCAAGAAGCTGTTCCAGCGCCCGCCCGGGCACGCCACCGCGGAGGATCCGCTCGCGCCCATCGAGCAGCAGCCATTACCGGTCCGCGTGACCGCCATGCGGTATTCGCCCGGCGAACTCCAGGAACGCGACCTCAAGTCCCCGCATGAAGTGGCGGCCCTGCGTCAGCCGGGTTCGATCCTGTGGGTCGACATCGACGGTATTGGCGACCCGCGCTGGTTGCAGACGGTGGGTGAGGTGTTCGGCCTGCACCCTCTGGCCCTCGAAGATGCGGTGCATGTCCACCAGCGGGCCAAGGTCGATGAGTACGGCGACCACCTGTTCATCGTCGTCCGCATGGCCGATGCCAAGGATCGACTGTCCACAGAGCAGGTCAGCCTGTTCCTCGGTCAGGATTTCGTCGTCACGGTCCAGGAACTCCCCGGCGGCGACTGTCTCGACCCGGTCCGGCAACGCCTCCGCACCAACAGCGGACGCATCCGCCGCAGCGGCCCGGATTACCTCGTCTACTCCCTGATTGATGCCGTCATCGACAGCTACTTCCCAGTCCTGGAGAAGTACGGCGAGGATCTCGACGCCCTCGATACCCGCGCCGACGGAACCTCTCCGGAAGTCCTCGAACGTCTGCACTCCATTCGGCAGGATTTGCTCCAACTCCGCCGGGCCGCATGGCCGCACCGCGATGCACTGAATGCCTTGCAGCGACACGAATCGGACCTCATCGCCCAGGACACGAAGGTCTTCCTCCGCGACTGCTACGACCACTCGGTACAGATCATCGACGTGCTGGAGACGCAGCGGGAAATGTGTGCCGACCTGCGCGACTTGGTCCTGACATTGGTCGGGCACCGCACGAACGAGATCATGCGAGTGCTGACCATCATGTCCTCGATCTTCATCCCGCTGAGCTTCATCGCCGGGGTGTATGGGATGAACTTCGACCCCGACCAGTCGGCATTGAACATGCCGGAGCTGCGCTGGCCGTATGGGTATTTGTTTGCACTGGGACTGATGGTGGCGACGGCAGGCGTGCTGCTGGTGTTCTTCTACCGCAAGGGATGGCTGACGCGCCCGAAGACGGTGTAAAGCCCAGGGGTTGCAACCCCTGGGCTTTGACGATTACTCACACATGCGGCTCGCCCGGACCCGCGTCTCGCACCCGCAACGACTCCTTCAGACTGATGAAGTCCGACAGTAAAAAGATCACCGTCAGAAATGCCAGGGAGATATCCGTCATCGTTACCAGCTTGGCCGGGACCGTCTGCGGAGTGATGTCCCCGTAGCCGAAGAACGTGAAATTCAGTGAGGTAGGTCAGGCTGTGCCTGACTCTTCGCCAACCAGAGAATTCTCACTTGCCCCAAGAACGATCAGGCACAGCCTGACCTACCTCGCTGTACGACGGACTTCCAGTCCGTCGAGTCTTCTCAACGACGGACTGGAAGTCCGTCGTACAGATGCGGGGCGGGCGTGGTCCATTGCCAGCGGGTGCCACTGGCGAGGGCTTTGACTCGCCAGTGCTGGGTGGACTCGTCTCGGATGAGTGACCACTCACGCCCAAAACCACTGGCGGATTGGCCGAAAACGCTCCAACAACAAGCTCTGCCGGTCGTTCAATCGCTTGTCCCGCAAATCCAACCCCGCCATCTCCGTGGCAATCCACTCCGCCATGCCACACCTCCTTGCGCCGCTGAGAACCATCCGTCCTCCTGGATATTGCGCAAATGTCGTGCCCTGAAATTGGGAACTTGTGTCTAAGGATGAGAGCGGAGTTTGGGAACGTGGGCAATGAGACGTAGTTGCCCCTCGCCAGAGGGCGGGCGCGTCAGCCAAGACGCCCGCGTTCTGGCGAACGCAGCTACTTCTCATTCGTGGCCGCGTGACGGATCGCACGTTCAAAACGGTCTTTACCCCTCTTCTCGCACCCCGCTAAACTGTGCGTTCGCTTGCAGCGTCGAGGAAAGCGGCCCGGGGTGGGGTCTGGCGATGCTGGGCAGGGAAGGGATTCGCCATGTGGTACGACATTCTGGTCGCGTGCATTCTGTTGTTCTTTCTGGTCCGGGGAGCGTCGCGCGGTCTCGTCTGGCAACTCGCTGGCATTCTGGGCATCCTGCTGTGTGTCACGTTTGCCGGGACCGCTTCGAAGGTGATCGGCCCGCACATCAATCTGCCTCAGCCAACGAACCTGTGGGCGGTGATGTTCATCACTTATCTGCTGGCGTCGCTGGTGGCGTTTGGGTTTGCCAGGACGCTGAACAGGTGGATCGAGAAGATGGAGATGAAGGAGTACAACCGTCACTTGGGGGCGGTGTTTGGACTCCTCAAGGGTGCCTTGCTCGTGCTGATCATGACGTTCATGATCGTCACATTTTCGGAGAAGAGTCGCAAAACGCTCAAGGACTCACAAGCGGCCCACATTGCGGCCCGCGCGCTCCATCAGATTGAGCCGCTCATTCCCGAAAAGCTGTACGCGGCGGTCGGGAAGTACATTCAGATGTTTGATGCCACCGGGTTCGTGGCGCATGACCCGCACGCCGAAGCGGGAGAGGGGGAAGAGGTGCTTCCTCCCGACTTCGACAACTCGGCAGAGACCGCTCCCGTGGATGACAGCACCTCGCTCGGGCAGGCCGAACCGTTTGGTGTGTTTCCGAGTTCGACGGCGAATCCGCCGAGAACCCCAGCCACCTCAGCTGCGGAAGAGATCAGCCCCGATCTGGCGACCGAACTCCGCCAGGCTGTGGGTTCCAAAGTCTCGCGGTTGATCGAAGAGGAGTTGCTCGCCGTCACCCCCCAGGTCAAGGCCCGCCTGGAACAGAACCTAACCGATGCCCTGCAATCCGCCGACCCGCGAACGCAAGATCAACTCCGCAACCGGCTCGCCAATGTGGAACAGAAAGACGAACTGGTCCAGGTGCTCAGCGACTGGGCGATTGACACGTTGAGTCGCGGTGAAGTCATCCCGCTTGCTCGACCGCAAACGACCGTCCCCTCGCGAACCACCACTTCGCGTCCGACCGTGAAGACTCCCCAGCCACCGAAAACTCCCGCACCGACCTCGAACGGCCCCCGCACCATTCTGGATGAGATCGTCGCGACGAAGAGTCAATTCCCGTCGATCCAGAAGAAGCTCAAGGCCGAATACACGCTGCTACTTCAGATGCTGCCTCAAGAGATTTCCACAGCTGTGACCGAGGATTGGTACGGCGACTTAACGAATTCGGGAACAGATCTGGACCCCGAAACCGATTCGAAGACACCGCTTGAAGCCCGGATCATTCGCCAGTTGGGCGTAGCCCAGTATCCCGAGTCCCAGCTGCTGCCCGCCCTGCAAGCCCGGTTGAAACAATTCCGGCTGACCGCCGAAGGGTCCGGGGTGCTGCGGTAAGGAGAGCGTAATCGCTCGATAGGGAATGGCCGAAGTTGAAGGAATGGCAGGAGTACAATCAATCCCACCCCACGAGGGCTGCGATGATCGCTGGATGTTTCCGCAGCATGGGCAGCCTCTGATGTCGATGCCAGTTTTGTCACCATCGCCGAAGCACCGGCACGGCTAGCGACCAATGGCACTTACTTTACCTTGGCCTGTGCCTGTGGGGGATCGCGAGGGGGTTTTCGGGTTTTGAAGTGGGTGGATTTGGGGCGTTTCTGGTAGACCTCGCGGTCGTAGTGGCGGCCTTCGCGGTTCGGGAGTTTGTCGCGTTGGGCGTGGTGCAGGGCGAGGCGGTAGCGCACGGGTGCCACTGGCGGTCGCTTTGGGCCGCCAGTGATTTTCGGCGTGAGTGATCACTGACCCGTTGTGAGTCCACCCTGCACTGGCGAGTTAAAGCCCTCGCCAGTGGCACCCGGCGAGCAGCCCCTCCTGATTCAGTAAACTCGTCAACGCCACTCCCGCGAAGCCGCCGCCGACGGAGTGGAGGAGGTCGCGGCGGGTGAGACGAGGTGGGGAATCAGTGATGTTGTGGGAGTCACGCATTTTGGCCTTCTCGCTTCACTCGTACGACGGACTTCCAGTCCGTCGAGCCTAATCACAGACGGACTGGAAGTCCGTCGTACGGTCGGGTGGCACGACCCTGACGCTTTGGGAAGGGCGTGGTTGACGCTCTCTGGCCAACTCGCCACGCCCTTTGAGGACTCCGGGACGTGCTACCCGCCTGTCGATTCGCTGAAGTGCCGATGGTCAGTAGTGATACCTTGCCTGCAAGAAATCGATGCGGTCTTTACCCACGAGATAGACCACTCGATGTTCCTGCGTGAGCCGTCGGGACCAGACGTTCGCCCCGAGGTATTTGAGCGGTTCGGGCTTGCCGATTCCGTCGAAGGGATCACGCATGACAGCCTCGATCAAATCGAAGACCTTGCGAGCGACCTTACGATCTGTCTCGACCCAGAATCGCAGATCCTCTCGAAACTCAGTTTGAAACACTGCGATCCGTTTACTCATCCAGGCACAACTCCCGACGCAAGCTGGCGGTGGTTTGCGCCTTGCCTGCCCCCTGTTGAGCCCGCCGGAGAGCTGTCAGCAAACGATCAGCATTCTTCGGCGAACGCAGCAGGTGAGCCGTTTCGAGTATTCCTGACAATTCGGATGCCGAGATCAGGGCCACATCCTCAGCCCCACGCCGTGTGATAATCGCCACATCCAGATCTGCCGTGACCTGATCGCATAGCTTGGCCAAGTTGGCCCGAGCATCGCTGTAAGTGGTTTGAATCGGCATCATTGACCTCCCGCTGAGTGTTGTACAGGTTGATTGTACATGCTAGGGATGGGGTGGTCCATGTGGCTTTTCGCAATCCACCAGGTCAATGTCGCTGCGGCACACCCAGGCCAATGCGGAATCCATCGCGAGAGCCGGAGTCACTCGGTGAGTGGCACGACCCTGACGCATTGGGAAGGGCGTGGTTGACGCTCTCTCGCTCGCTTACCACGCCTTCGAGGACTCAGGGACGTGCCACCCGACCCGCTCAGCTGAAAACGAATTACGATCAGGGCGTATCACGCAGTTCAAATGAAACCCGGAAGTACTTGACCTCCACATTGTTGACCATCCCGAGTGCGTACAGGAGTTTTGGATCCTTGTCACGACAGATGACGATCCCGCGGACGGACTGTCCTTCCGTGCAGAGGTTGTGTTTGACCCAACCCATGTAACGCAGAACTTGCCCCACCACCTGATCGGATGGCCGTCCCTTCTTGAGTTCGAGTACCACAAATGTCTTGGTCTTCGGCTCATAGGCCAGGATGTCAATGGGACCGATTTCCGTGGTGTACTGTTGGCCAATGTTCCCTTCGGAGTCTTCGTAGAGTTCGAGCTTTCCTTTGAAGATCGCCCCGAAGTTGCTGACGATGAATTCTTCCAAATACTTTTCGAGCACGAATTCAGTGCGATCCGTTATCGCAGGTGGCTCTTCCGAGATCGGGAGTTCTGAGAGATTATCACTCACCACCGCCCGGTATTGGTCCTCCGTGAATTCGGCCAGCGTGTGCATTGGAAAGACGACAGTGGGAAAGGCTTTGTCTCGCGGAGTGTCGTGCCATTTCACTTCGACAAAACAACTGTGCGTGTGGACGGAACTCCTTCCCGGTGAATATGTCGCACGACTTGTTACTGTACCGACTGCTGACAGAATCATTCGGCCTCTCCGAGCCAATATGATGTCGCCAGGTGCAATCTCGTGAAAGAACGACCAGTTCATATTCGTAATCAGCGATTTGGTTTGCGGAGGCTTCTCAGGGCACGTCACGGCAATCTTGGCCGCCAATTCCTCTTTTGTGAGTTTCGAGAAGTCACCGAGTTTTTCCCAGCCGATTGAAATGACGTTGTTCGCCAGGTCAAATTCCCACACCCTGTCAAAGATTCCAGGAGGTTTCGATTCCACAGGGGCAATCACCCAGTAGCGAGGCATGGTTGTTGTTCCGGAATCCAGAGGTATGGCGAGAAGGCCCTGAGCGGACTGGGGTGAAAGGCTTGCAGGACGACGACAGAGAATGCGATTCGCACTTAGCATACAGTTCGTGTTATGATTTCGTGACCCAGATATGCTATGCGATTCACGGGCCCACCGACCTCTGCTCTTCGAACACAACCGCAATAGGCACAACGAATTCGTTGCAGCGGCCCTCCAGTAAACCCGAATCGAGAGACATGATGGAACTGACGCTGGAATACGAACGCGAAGAGGACGGGCGATGGCTGGCTGAGGTTCCGGAGTTGCCCGGCGTTCTGGCGTATGGAACATCGGCGGACGAGGCGATGACGAAGGCCGAGGTGCTGGCGCTGCGTGTACTGGCTGAGCAGATCGAACAGGGGGAAACACAACCGCAAGCGGTTCACTTCCTGGTCCCGACGCGATGAGCCAGTGGCCATCCATCAAAGCGGGCCGATTGCTCGCAGCGCTGCTGCACATTGGTTGGCGGATCAAACGCCAGTCCGGCTCCCATCGTACTTTGGAGCGTGAGGCTTGGTCCGACGTGACATTTGCGTTCCATGATGGCGAAGAGATCGGTCCCCGTATGCTGTCTCGTGTGGCCAAGCGAACGGGGCTGAGCCCTGACGATTTATAGATTCGCCGAAGTGCAGTCGTAAGGCGAGCGGCGGATGATAAAATACCAGTCATCAGCCGCAGGGCGCTAGCCCACGGTTGAAACCGGACGCTAGCGCGTTCCGGCTGATCGGTATTTTTGCACCTGCCGCTCGCCTAATATCTCGCCTGCAAGAAGTCGATCCGGTCGGGTGGCACGGCCCTGACGCTTTGGGAAGGGCGTGGTTGACGCTCTCTGGCCCGCTCGCCACGCCCTTCGAGGACTCAGGGACGTGCCACCCGACCGAGCTGGGAACTCAGAATTGGGCACATCACGCCATGTGATAGATCGCCGGTCGATACTTCGGCTGGGGGATCGGTTTGCCTTCTTGTCGTGCGGCCTCAAGCCACGCGGCCTTGGCGATCTGCACTTCGCGGAGGGCCTCTTCGGGATCTCGCCCAAACGCGGAGCAACAGGCGAGGTCCGGAATATCAGCCACGTACCCACCATCCTCCTCGCTGGCAAAGATGTTGATGTGATAGTCGCTCATGCCTCGTCCTCCAGCGTCAAATTGTACAGTTCAACCAATCGCAAAAACTGCCGCACTGGATAGGGCTTCGCCTCACCGCCGACCTCTTGAAGATTGACCAACTCGACAATCCCGGGATGGGTGTAAATGTGGTGACTTCCCGTCACGCGAGCCAGTCGAAATCCGAACCCCTCGACCAATCGGCACACATCTCCGAAACAAGCATTGGTCGGCGAGTCGAGGAGTTTCTGAAGCAGCTTCCGCTTGTTCAAACCCAACTCCCTCCACCGACTGATGACCCAGATCGACACCCGTGCGATTCCGACAGATCACTCCGCGATTCCAATGCATTGAATCGCTGATTCATTGTACGCGATCGACCATCGGGTTGACGATGTCGCTACCGACGGTCGGGTGGCACGACCCTGACGCTTTGGGCTGTCCTTTACACACAACTCCCTTCTGTCGGGCGCGTCAGGATTGCCGTACTGCATGCCAAAACCCAGTCAGCGGGCGGACTCATGTCCAGGGTGGCTCTCACAATCAACACACAAACGCCCCCGGGGGAGGGATCCCCGGGGGCGTTGTGGCTTCCGGGTTGTGGCGTCAGGGTGGGTCGGTTGGCGGAAGTGGTACTGGGTGGTGAGGGGCGTGTGCTTGGCCCCCACGTTCTGGCGAACGTGGCTACCTTCGCCAGAAGGTGGGCGGATTGGTGACGACGTACGCGGGTGCCAACAGACTTCGACAGTCTTCGGAAGTCTTATCCCGTGTTCGGAAGCAGGTTCCGGCCCCCCACGTTCTGGCGAACGTGGCTACGAGACTTACCGCTCCACGGCGGGGGCGGGGAGTTCTTTGAAGGCTCGCGGAGCGGCGACCGGCTTGGTGCTCAGCTTCTTGCCTTGGCCTGCGGACTTGGCGAGTTGCTGGGGCAGGCCGGTCTCGATGGCCTCGAAGGCGGTCTGGAGATCGTGGTCCTCAGCGAGGCTCGTGGCGGTCTCTTCGTTCGCGTTCTGCACCACATAGTCCGGGGTCACTCCGGCTCCGGACATCTCGCGTCCGGTCGGCGAGTAGAACTTGGCGGTGGTCAGCTTGAGCACTCCCGACAGTGTGGTCAGCGGGAAGTGCGTCTGCACGGTGCCCTTGCCGTAGGAGCGACGACCGACGACCACGCCGCGTCCGTTCTCCTGAATCGCAGCTGCGAAGATTTCGCTGGCACTGGCCGAGTTTTCGTCGACGAGGACGACGAGGGGCAGGTTCCAGGTCTTGGCCCGCTGGGCGGTTTCGGTGGTGTTGTCCGCGGCGTTGCGGCCCTTGGTCGAGACGATGACGCCCGAGGGGAGGAACAGATCGGAGACTTGGATCGACTCGGTCAGGAGGCCACCGGGGTTGCCTCGCAGGTCGAGGACCAGCGAGTCCATGCCCGCGTTGTAGAGCTTCCACATGGCCTTTTCGAGGTCTTCGGCGGACGACTCGGAGAACTGCTTGAGCTTCACATAGCCGACCTTGCGGGTCGCATCGACCATCGTCGCTCCGGCCACGCTGCCGACGTAGACCGACCGGCGTTCGAGGGTGGCCCCGTACTTCTGGCCAGCTCGGTCGATCTGAATTTCGACCGTGGAACCTTTCGGCCCCGAGACGAGTTCGGCAATCTGGTTCAGGCTCATCCCGGTCAGCGGCTGGGTGCCGATCTGGATCAGGAGATCGCCTCGCTGGAGGCCGGCCTCAGCAGCCGAGCCGCCCTCGACGGTTCCCATGAGGAGGGCACCCTTGGCGTGCGTCTTCATTTCGATGCCGACGCCGACGATCCGCTCTTCGAGGCCCGCCGTGGCCGAGTTGGCCTGGGCACTGGGGGCGTTGGCGACCTTGTTGGGCATGAAGGAAGAGTACTTGTCGAGCGAATCCAGCGTTGCGTTCACAAACTCGAGGGCCACGATCTCCTGGCGAATTCCGAGTTGTTGATTCAAGGTGTCGGCAGCCCATTGCATCACTCCGATGGCTTCTTCGGCGGAACGGACGGGTTGAGTGGCCATCATCTGGCGGAGGCTTTCGGCGGCCTGTTGCAGGTCGGCGTCGCTGCCCTTGGCTCCGGCCACTTTGAGGAACTCCGGATTCTCCAAGGCTCGCAGCAGACCTTCGAGGGCCGCAGCCGTGCGGACTTCATACGAGGTCGGGCTGACATGCCGGGCGTCGATCGTTTGTGAGACTTCGAGGAACAGCGAGGACATCTGACGCATACTCGTGCTGCTGAGCACGGAGAGCATCTTGGGGTCTTGATAGCGGGCGCTGATCCGCAGCTGGAGTTTGTCGTCGTCCAACTCCGTGGGGTGGACAGCTGGGATGGAGAGGGGACGCTGCACGGGGGCGGGAAGGTTGTGACTCGCGGGAACATTGACCGCTGGACGGACCGCGACCTGAACCAAGTCGGGTGAATCCTCGACCTGGTGATGTTGGCTGAGCAGGTCAGTGGCCTGAATCTGGAATTCGCCATGCAGGCGATCAGGCGAGGTGGGGGTCTGAGTCGGCCAGCCCTCGAACGCGGTCGGGAGAACCCGCTGGGTTTCCTGGGCCAGGCTGAGAGTGACACCTCCCAGGATGAGCAGCAGGGAGGAGAACGCAGCGAGCGTTCCGAGTGAGCTGCGCGAGGGGTTGTTCGTGAACATGAGAAAGTCCTTTTCATCCAAGCCGCGCGGGCGACTATTGAGGGGACGAGAGCCATCGTACAGCTCTTCGGGGAGAAGGTGTTAGCGACTACTTGGCAGCCATGACATGGCGGCGGGCGAGGACTCGGTCACGCAGAGTCTGAGTCGGAATCATCGGAGCATTCGGCTCAGTCGTCAGTTCCGCACGGACGACGCGCACATCGCTGGGAGCTTCGATACCGATCTTCACCTTCCCATTGCCGCACGAGATCACCTTGATGACAACGTTGTCACCGATTCGAATCATTTCACACTTCTTGCGGGTCAAGACCAACATGGCACGTCTCCAGTTTGCAGAGGTTTGGGTTCATTCAGGCTCCCCGACAGGGCCCTCACGATCCGTTGTGCGAGGGGTTTGAGTCCTGTCGTTGCCATCGCAAAGTGATAATGCACGGAGCGTGCCAAACTCCGGGCACCTTGTGTTTTCATTGGTAGGACAAGGTGATTTGCTTGTTGTCACGCAGACACTCAGCGGGAGTCTGTTTCAGACATCGGAGGGGAAGAGTAGTTCCGAGAATCGAGCTGATCTGAGCATGCACGAACTGCAAATCGACTCGACAACAGCAGGCTCTGCCGGTGTTGTCGCTCCCAGGGTGAATTTTAATGATTGTAACGGCAATTAATGCCGAAGACGGACTCGGCCTGAGCCCCAGAGTCGTCATTTTACCCGCTTGAGTGACTCCGATTGGCGGCGCTGGGGCATTCTTGTCCATGTGACATTGTAAGAAGGGGAAACAGGTCACGTGGATATCTGTTTTTCGAATGAATGAATTCCCGTTCGCTATTTTCGGAGAAGCCGAGTGGGTATGTTGGCGAGTCTTGTCGGCGACCGAACTCACAGGCTGGCGAACGCATCGACAGCCATTTCCACTTCGTGAACCTGTCCCGAATCATGGGGAGAGCATCATTTTCCGATTCCACAGCTGGCTCGGGGTGTGTCTGGGAATCGCGCTGTTGGGATGCGACTCTGGCGGGCCGTCGACGGTGGTCTGTACCGACCCGCAGCAGTCGAAGACTTGGCTGCTGGGTGAAGTCGACAAGAATATTGAGGACGCCACCGAAGGGGTGTTCCGGTTTCCTCTCTATAACGGCACGCGCCGCCCGGTCCAGATGCGAGTGCGATCGATCGGGTGCAGTTGTTACGCCGTGCGGCGGGGGGAGACTCGACTGCAGGTGGGGGATGTGTTTGAACTCGGGGCGGGAAAGACGGAGACGCTGACCCTGCGTCCCCCCCGTCCGACGATCGACCGAGCCTCGGACTATCAGTTTACTGTGGAGTACGAGCCCGCTCCCGCAGCTCCCCCAGAGGTCATCAGTTGTCTGGGAACATTGGTGTCGATTGCGGAGTATCGGGTCAATCCGGGACTGTTGAGTGCGGAGTTTACAAAGGACACACCGCCGCAGACAGTGCGGATGGAGATTACGTGTACGGGACGGGATCCGCAGGCCATGGAGTCCGCCCCACTCATCCAGGGGTGGCCCGACGGAACCCAGGCCGAAGGGCCGACCTCACTTGGACCAGCGGTGGAACTGGGGACACACCTGTGGAGAAGAAGCTGGCGTGTAGCAGCCACCCTCGCGAGGCCGGAACCCACCGCCACGGGGACCGGTGAGTTTCGCACACTCCACATCGCGGGCCCCGCACTCGGTTCACCTTCCGCCGAGGTGAAACTGGTTGTGCGGCTACGCAGCGGACTGAGCGGGCCGCGAATTGTCCACTTGGGAGATGTCCCCCTGGGGCGCTCCATCGCTCGCCGGATTCAAATCCTGGCGAGAGATCATCAGGCATTTCGAATCTTGGGGCCGTCGCAGAGGGGGCAGGCCTTGTCGATTCAGCCGGAGTCTGCCGACCCCGTGAAATCTCACTGGAGCAGCCTGTACTTCACCCCCTCGGCTGAGGGAGAGTTTCACGAGGTGTTGAAAATTGCCACCGATCACCCGGAGCAGCCGACATTGGAGGTGGAGGTGCGGGCGCGGGTCCTTGCGGAAGAGGGTTGAGGGTAGGGAGTAGGGAGTAGGGAGTAGGGAGTAAGATCTCGGTCCCAAGCTCCGCTGGGGACCGCATATCCCCGAAGCTCTGCTTCGCCCGCGTGCCAGACGATTCGGTCGCGCGGACTCACACATACTCCGCTTCGATGACTTCGCGTCGCAGCTAAACGAGCGTACGAGTGTTGCGGGGGCCTTGGGACTGACCCCCAATCCCACCCAGCCCACCCATGTTATTTTTTTCGCCCCGGAATATCGATATAGCCGTTACAGGCTGCAAAGTTTGACTCAACAGAGCATTCGGTACATTCCGAATACAGAGATGACGATTTGGCGTCTCGCTCGCGCAACTAGCGCTGGCGGTGCCAGGTCATCTCCCAGGCAGGGATCGGACGGCAACTGCTGCCGATTCCTCATCTTCCGGCGACGGCGCGAACCGTCTCGGAAGTGGTCGGAGGACTCTGGGGGTTGGGTCGCAAGGCGGCGTACGGGGAAGTTCCCCGCATCAGCTGTTGGAGAAGCACATGCAATGGAAGCGTTTCTGCCTGGTTTCCCTGTCCTTGGCATGGATGGCCTTTCCCGCACGGGTTCGTGCGCAGGAAGTCATCTCGGCTCCCGACTCCTCGGGGCCTGGATACTCCTCCATGGATAACCTGAGTGGCGCGATGACGCTCTCACCCGGCGGCGGCACCTATCTGCTGTTCAACAAGCAGACTGGCCAAGCGGTCGGTATTCCCAACGGATATTCGCGTGTGGGGATTCGCCACACCATCTTCGAGGACGGCCCCCAGCAGGTCTTCGGGGAGGCGCATGCTCTGATTACCGACACGAGTCGGTACGGCTTCAACGCCGGTGTGGGCTATCGCCAGATGATCGATGACGGCCTGTGGGGCGTGAACGGCTGGTACGACACCCTCGAGTCGCCGCAGTCGTTCAACTACCAGCAGGCGGGGGTCGGCGTCGAGTATTTGAGCGACCAATTGGACCTGCGAGCCAACGGGTACATCCCGTTTGGGAACCGGGAAAACTTCCTGAACGTCACCAACACCGGCACCACGCCGATCTTTGTCGGGAACAACTTCTCTTCGCTGGGAACCGCCTTGTTCCAGCAGGCTCTGGAAGGCTTCGATGCCGAGGCGGGGATCCCCGTGCCGGTCATCAACTGGCTGCGGATGTATGCGGGCTTCTATCGCCTCAACTTCGAGAATGACGAGACGTGGGGAGTGCGTTCCCGCTTCGAAGGGAAACTGACTGAGGGCGTCAATCTGAGCTTCCAGGTGACCAATGACGACAAGTTCGGCACCAATCTGAACATCGGTGTCGATATCCGCTTTGATGGGCGGCTGCCCACTCGGTTTGGCGGGTCGAATGACGCCTTCAGCCGGCGCTACGACCAGGTTCGTCGCCAGTGGCAGGTCCAATTGGCACAGACCCAGGGGGCTTTCGCAGTGCCCCTGAACGACCCCGCGACGGGAAGACAGATTGGCATCACCTGGGTGAACAATAACGCAGCTCCCGGGGGCGACGGCACCTTCGAGCGTCCCTTCCGCGTACTGCCCAGCAGCGCGAACTCCGACTATGTCCTGGTCAAGCGGGGCACGGGTGACACGGTTGGCAACATCACGCTTCGCAATGGGCAAGATCTCTTCGGCGAAGGCAAGCTGCACTCCATCGAGACGGATCGCCTGGGTCTGACCCCGATCCCGAGCTCGTTCTTTGCCAACACCGGCTCGCTGCCCACGCTCCGTGGTCTCAATCCTGATGCGCCTGTTGTCACCCTCGCGGATGGCAACATCGTGAGTGCGTTCGATATTACGGGTGGCACGACCGCAGCCATTGCTGGCACGGGAACGGACAACTTCCTCGTGGAGTGCGTCAATGTCACGTCGGCGAGCGGGCTCTCCATCGTCGATGGGGGCGGAACCGGCATCATTCGCCAATCGTCATTCTTCAACACCAGTCCGACCGGCGTCGGCGTGTCGGTGACGAATACCGCAGGGCCAGCTCTCAACCTGCTCGTGGATGATGTCACAACGCAGGGCGGTGCGGTCGGTACCTCGGTGCGAGCGAACGGCGCTCCAGTGAATGTCACACTGACAGATTATCTGGGATCGAATCACACCAACGCCGGAGTGATTCTGGGGGCGAATGGCAGCACTCTGACGGCAAGCATCAACAACGCGGACCTCACCAACGTGGGTGACGGATTCCGCTTCGATGTGGCGGGCGGCGGGGTCTTGTCCGGAAGTGCGACCGATATCAGCGCGACCGGCAGCGGCAACCTGTTGGAAGGCAATGTGAACACCGGTCGGCTCGACCTGGCTGTCACGGATGCCAGGCTCTCCAACAGCACCGGCGGCAGTGGGGTGGCGCTCAATCTCGTGAACGCCACCGGCACGGCGGTGTTTGACAACCTGACCGCGAATGGCAATGCGGTGGACGGGGTCAATTCCGTCGCGAGCGGTGCGGCGACCAACTATCAATTGGAAGTCCATGACAGCTCTCTCGTCGGTAACATCGACGATGCCGTCGACAACACCGTGCTGGCTGGTGCCACCATGCTGGTGATCGTCGATCCGACAGCTGCCACCGGCAGCGGAAACAACGGTTACGAATTTGAAGCGGACGGTCCTGCTTCGCGTCTGACGGCATTGATGACCGACACGGACTACTCCGATTCGGGCAACGATGGCGTGAATGGTCGGGTGACGAATGGCGGTCGGGCTGACATCGTCTTCGATCGGTCACCGGCCACGGACAGCGGACGCAATGGTCTGAATGTCGTCGTGGATAACGGCTCGACGCTCGCGGCCATCTTCCGCGACGGCTCGTTCGCCCGCAGCGGTGTCGGCAATAATGGGATCGGCATCAATGTCGATGTCACCAACAACTCCCTGGCCGGACTGACCTTTGAGAACACGGACGCCGACAGCAACGGGGCCATCGGCTTCGCTTACGATGTGGCGGGGGGCAGTCGACTCACGGCAACCTTCACGGATGGCAATCTGTTGAGCAATCCGCTGAACAATGTGCTCGGCACGGTGGATGGCGTCGGCTCGCTGGCCACGCTTCAGTTCGACAATACGCGAGCCAGCCTCTTGGCCTCCAATGGGGGCTTCGTCTCCAACGTGACGAATGGCGCGCATCTCGACTCCACCTGGAACAACGGTTCGCACATCTCGGGAACTCTCGGCGATGGTGTTCGCGTCGTCGGCACTGGCCATGGCACTCAGATCGACCTGACTTTCAATACCAGTTTGATCCAAAGCAACGCGGGCAACGGCATCCTCGCCAGCCTGACCGGGGGGGATGCGGCCAGCTCGCTCGACATCACCCTCAACGATTCGACGCTGCTCCGAAATCGGATGGATGGAATCCATGTTCTCGTGGACGGCGTGGGAACCACCGGGACTGTGGTCCTGAACAGTACCCCGGTGAGCCAGAACACGCTGGACGGACTTGAGTACGACGTGACGGGCGGGGCGATCTTCACCGCCGCTATCGCCGGAGCGGGCAACGACTTCTCCGACAACGGAGAGAACGGCATCGACGGTTCCGTCTCCGGCCCAGGCTCACGGGCCATCGTAAATGTCGATGCGGCGAATATCGACCGGTCAGGCGACTCGGGTGTGCAGTTGCGGGCGGATCAGCAGGGCAACCACCAGTTCACGCTCTCGAACGCCAGCGTCCTCAGTAGCGGGATTCATGGAGTGGATGCAGTCGCGTCCACGAATGGCCAGTTGGCTGTCAACCTGACCACCGTCAACATCCAGCAGAGCCAGCAGAATGGATTCACGTTCGATGCCCTGACCGGCGGTGACGTGACGGGTACTGTGGCCACCAGCATTCTCAGTAACAACGGTCTGGGGGGAGCCTTCAGCGGGGTCCGCGGCAACTCGAATGGGGCAGGCAGCACGGCCAACGTGTCGTTCAATGACTCGGTGGCGAACACCAACACACTGCACGGCTTCCAACTGAATTCCTCGGGGGGCGGCTTGCTGACGGCCACCCTCAACAGCAGCACTGCCGGGGCCTCGTCGGCCAACGGGAACACGGGCGGCGACGGCATCCTGCTCGGTGCCAACGGTGCCGGGTCGGTCGCCAACCTGCTGATGTTTGGTGAGAGTACCGTCAACGGGAACTTCGGTAACGGCTTGCGAGTCACCGGTGTGGATGCTCAACAAGTGGCCGTCCAGTTCTCGGGCAGTGCCGATGCAAACGGTGCAGATGGAATCAATGTCTCGCTGAACAACGTCACCAACGCAGCTGTGGAACTCTCCACAGTCGGGGGAGGCACGATTCAGAACAACGTCGGAGACGGGATCGAAATCGATCTGGTGGACACCAATCTGACCGATTTGACGGTCAACGGTACGCTGGTGAAGGCCCTGCGGATTGAAGGACTGTCGATCCTCACGAACGGGGGCGATGGGATCAACATCCAGGCCGACAACAGCGACCTGACCTCGGGCTTGATCACCGGAAACACGATCGCTGGAAATGGAGGCGACAGTCTCGTGGTCAATCTGACCAACGGCAGCGACTGGGATCTGGATATCACCTCGAACATGATCGTGGACGCCACCGGGAATGGCGTCGTGATCACGGCGGATAGCGGGACCAGTAATCTCACGATCAGCGACAACACGGTCGCCGGGAGCCTGTTGGACAACATCCTGGTCGATCTGTCGGGGACGGCTAATGTCGAGTTGCACATCGACCGGAATATCGTCGATGGCGATGGACTCGCCCCGACTGTCACGACCAGCATCGTGCAGAGCTTCCTCAGCCCGGTGGATAGTGCCCTCACGGGTGGAGAGCCGCCAGACGCGATGGGAGCGGTCGGCCCCAACCATCTGGTGGAACTGGTCAACAACAACTTCCGCATCTATGACAAGGCGACCGGGACGCTGATCTCGGGGACGACCGACGAAGAGTTCTGGCAGAACGTGGCCGGGGCCAATCTGTTCGGTTCTGATGTGTTCGATCATCGGATCATCTTCGACCCGACGACCAATCGCTGGATTGCGACCACGATCACTCGAGGTTCCGGGAACCAGATTCTGCTGGCAGTCTCGGATACGTCCGACCCCACGGGCGGCTGGAGAAGCGTCCAATGGATCGGTGATCCGGCGGGCGTGAACTTCAACGATTTTGACACGCTGGGATTCGATGCCGACACAGTCGTGATTGGCACCAACGACTTCGGCAACGGGTTCTCCGTGTCTGTCTTCTCGATTCCGAAGGCCGACCTGTTCGGAGCCGGTGCCCCCTCGATTGCTCAGATGACTCGCATCCAGGGTCTCGCTCCCGCAACCGCCGGAACGGCGCTGCAAGCTGCCCTGGACTTCGGTCCCTCCGATGGCCAGACGGCGATCCTGGCGGTGGATGACACGCTGGCGACCAGCGCTCAGATTCTGCGAACCAACATTCTCGGCGGCACGGGACCAGGGGCAACGCTCTCGGCAGCCACGCCGATTGCGGTCCCGAGCTTTAACGTTCCCGCGAACGTCCAGACTCCCAACGGCACGACCGTGCGGGCCAACTCGGATCGGTTCTGGGGCAACACGGTGGAAGTCAACGATGAATTGTGGGCGGTCCACCAGGTGGCCGGTGCGGGCGGCCTGAACCAGTTGCGCTGGTATCGCATCGATGAAGCCACCAACGCGCTGATCTCCACCGGCACGATCAGTGATCCCACTCTGAGCCTGTTCATGCCCTCCATCGCGGTGAATCCCGCGGGCGAGATCCTCATCGGCTACAATGCGGGCGGCGGGGCGACGGCCCCCAGTGCCTATGCTTCGGCGGGTGTGGTGCGTGGCAACAACGTGTTCTTTGGGGCTCCCACCCTGCTGACCGCCGGGACCGGAGAATACGGGGGCGGACGCTGGGGTGATTACAGCGCCACGGTCGTCGACCCCTCTAACCCGAATCGGTTCTGGACGATTTTGGAAACCGGTCGCGGCGTGACCGATGGCATCACGGACTTCGAGTACGGAGAAGCCTTCAATTCCATTGATGTCAGCTCGACGCCCGGTTCCACGCAGTTGACGACGGGAAATGGGATTCATGTGATCGCCCGAGACAGCGCGACCATCGGGTTGGGGAGTACGATCAATGACAACAGTGTGACGGGCCACGGCCTCAACGGCATCATCGTGGATGCGAGCGGCAACAGCACTGTGGGCTCGCTCAACATTGACCGGAATACGGTCACCGACAACGCCAGCAACGGGATCCTGGTCCAACTCAACAACGTCTCCGGAACTCCGAACATCAACGTCGACGAGAACACGGTACAAGACAATGCTGGGTTGGGGATCTCGATTGACGGGCTGGACACCTCGTTGGGAATCCTCAGTGTTCAGACCAATACGATCGAAGACAACACCGGGGGCGATGGGCTGCGGGTCAACCTGTCGAGTACGACCGGGGCGCATGGAGTCGGTCAGGTGCTGGCCAACTCGAACGTGATCACCGGGAATGCCGGAGATGGCCTGGAACTCGATGTGCTCTATCTGAACGTCGTCAACGAAATCCAGGCGAATACCAACACGGTGACGACCAACACCGGTCGGGGCATCTTCATCAATGTCCTGAATACGGATGTGGGGGATGTCACCGCGTCGCTCAATACTGTGGACCGCAACACCGGTGGGGCGGGCGTATCGGTTCTGCTCGACAATACAACCGGGGGGGTGATCTCAGCCGACCAGATCGTGATGGCCAATAACATGATTACCAACAACAGCGGTACGGGACTGGTGGTCCTGCTGAACAACATCAGCAACGTGAGCGAAGTGACGGTGGCGGATTCCACGATCACCGACAACACCGGAGCAGGTTATACGCTGACCGCCAACAACTCCCCGATTAACAGCGTCCGCGTCACCGGGAGTGAGATCAGCACCAACACCGGTGGAGACGGCGTGTTGTTCAATCTGACAGACAGTGCCGTGAACGACCTCACTGTGGAAAGCAACGGAATCAACGGTAACCGGGACAACGGGATCAACTTCGATCTCGACAACTCGCCAATCCAGAATCTCCAAGTGCTGAACAACTCGCAGGGAGCAGGGTTCAACATCGGCCTGACGTTCCTCATGAATGGCGACACGTTCCCCATCGGGACTGGACAGGGAGCGTGGTCGATCAGTAACAGTTCCGGCCCGGGATTCGACATTACGTCGTTCAATTTCGACCTCACTCCCACCACTCGCATCTACAACACCGTGTCCGGAGCGAACTTCCCGTTCACCCCGTTCAATAATACCGATGTCACCACGGGACTTCAGACAGTGAACGCCAATGTGGTGCCACCGTATCCGAACAGCCTAGTAGCGGACTTCACATCTGTGCTGGACATGACGTTTAACGACTTCAATCCGGGTGAGACCTTCTCTTGGGACATTGATGCCGATGAGACGCCCGGTGGCGACGAGTCTGTCTCCGGGAACGAGCTGATTGGTGCCACGGTCGTCGTCAACTTCACAGGCGGGCTGAGCTTGCCCGGAGTGATGGCGGCGGTGCCCGGAAATCTGTTCGCGTCGACCTTCGTCGCGAGCGGGGGTGGGGCGGTGAATGCTGGCATCTCCGACAATGGCCTCGACGGCATCCGGTTCAATGCCACGAACGGTTCGAACATCGGCCAAATGGCGATCGACAGCAACCAGCTTGACAGCAACGGATCCCACGGAATTGACTTCCTGGTCCAGGACAGCACGCTGCCAGCACTGCCAGACCGGATCAGCATCAGTGATAACGTCATCACGGATCAAACCGGTTCGGGTATCCGCATGGTCCTGCCGAACACGAACGGCAACTCGTTCGGTGTCAACTTCATCGACAATACGATCAGTGGCAACTTGGGTGGGCCCGGCATCGACATCCAGTTGGATGACACCGCCGGTTCGAACTTCGAGACGACCTTCACGGGCAACACGATCAACGCCAACGGGGCCGAAGGGGTCAACCTCGCGATTTCCCAGAACATCGTGGCCACCATCGACGACTTCTCCGGCAGCACAGTCAACGGCAACGGCGGAGTGGGCCTGCGGATCGATGCCACGGACAATACACAGTTCTCCTTAGTCATGGGGGCTTCGGGGCACAACACGTTCAATGCCAATCTTGATGCCGGTCTGGGTGTGACCATGAACGCCAACACCCAGGGCCAATTGACGGTGCTCGACTCCCAGTTCGACAACACTGCCAACGGGCCGGATACCACCTTCAACGGGGAAGGCATCCACATCCAGCTTCAGGACAACGCGGTCCTGCCGAGTCTTGTGATCGGCGATCCGGTGGCGGGCACCTCGACCGCGTCTGGCAACGCCAGCCACGGCGTGCAGATTCTGGTGGACGGCTTCAGCGAATTGGCGAACCCCACGATTCAGGGCCTGACCATGAATAACAACGGCGGCGATGGCATCAACGTCGAACGTCGGGGTCTCAGTGTGATCGACAACTTCGTGATTGCGGAAAACACGATCATCAGCAGTGGCAGCGATGGTATCGAACTCCAGGCCCGAGGGGGGAACCTGACCGACGAGTACACGCTCTCGAACAATACCATTGACGAAAGCACCGGTCGCGGCATCGCGTTCCTGCTGGAAGGGGACGCCGACATGACGAGCGACCTGGATGGCAACACGATCACCGACAATGGGGGCGACGGGATCTTCGTGAGCTCGACCGTCAACGCGGTCACCGAGACGCCGATCTTCACGGGAACCTGGCTGGCCAGCACGATCACCGGTAATGCGGGTCGCGGGGTCAACATCCAGTCGCCCGGACACATCATCCAAATCGGAGATGCGACCGCAGCCTTCCCGGATACGATCATCAGCAATAACGTGCAAGGGGGGGTGTTCGTCAACTCGCTGGGCACGCTCGATTTGGACAATGTCCAGATCAACGGCAACGGGGCGGGTGGCGTGTTGTTCAACGGTGGCACCGGGGGGCTGATGACCATCGATCGGGCCGAGATCTCCGGCAACACCGGCCACGGTGTGGATTTGATCATGAACGGCAACGTGCTGTCGGTGACCAACTCCGAGATCTCCAGGAATACGCTGGATGGCGTGCGAGTCCAGAGCCTGGCTGGGGTGAACGATGTGACGTTGACGAACAACCTGATGAACCTCAACACCCAGGACGGTCTGGAGATCATCAACGACAGTGCCGCCGGTTTCACCGCGACGATCAACAACTCGCGGTTCAACAACAACACCGAACGCGGCGTGGCGATCTTCAACCGGGCCAATGGCCAGGCCAACGTCACCTTCGACGACAACCAGGCGAACAGCAACCAGGAAGAAGGGGTCTACATCGTCAACACCGCCGATGCCGATCAGAACACGCGAGCCAATGCCACGGTGGCGATGGAGAACGGCGGACTCGTCAACGCCACGCCGGATCTGATCTTCGCCATGAACCGCAACACCGTCAGTGCGAACGGGCTGGGCAGTGCCTTCCAGGCCACCGGCTTGGTGATGCGAGTCGGGACCGCGGATGGTGGACTGTTCGATCACACCGATAACGGTGGGTTCGCCGACACCCGAGCAGGCGTCACCGCCACGGTGCAGGACAACATCCTGCAAGGCAACGCCGGGTCGGACGTGTTCTTCCAATCGTTCGTGTCGACCGTCAATCCTCTGACTAGCCAGGGTGTCTGGGACGCGGCGACGTTCAACCTCGTCCAGTACCAAACCGATCCGCTGGCCCGCCTGGACCTGTTCTACGGCAACAACCAGGCCGATGCGACCGAGGCCACGACCATCGGGGCTGCGTACACCAACGACGAAGATGTCTTCAAGTCCCGCTTGGCAACCCTGAACCCAGCTGGTCCGTTCGCGGCTGGCAACCGGCTCCGCAATGCTCAGCGTGTGTCGGATCGCGATGTGGCTCCGGGAGGTCTGCTGCTCGACCCGAATGCACCGGTCGTGCAACCGGACTACCTGTACTCGGGGATGGGCGACAGCACCTTCCGCGTCCGCCTCGACCCCGGCAACATCTTCGGGGCGGGCACCGGGTTCATCCGCGATTTCGTGACTCCGATCAACGACATCAACGACCACCGAGGGGTGGGCGCTCTGCCTGAACTGTTCGGATGGGGAACCCTCCCGTAAGTCGGCTGACCTGATCGGATCATGACTGAAACTCGCCCACACGAGGCACCGCGAAAGCGGTCCCTCGTGTGGTGTTTTTAGAGGTGAGAGGTGAGAGGTGAGTGGGGGCCACACCGCCAGTTCTTGCCCCCTCACCCCGGCCTGGGGGAGTTCTGTGCCTGGATCAAGACGCAGAAACTTACCACGACACCGAACCTGTGGGAGTTCTATGTGAAGGGACCGGAGTCGAGTCCCGATCCGGCGACCTGGCAGACGGAACTCAACCAACCGCTGAGGGACTAAGCTCGACCTCGAACCGCCGACATCTCTTCAGGCGGAGCGACCCGGACGCTGCCTTCTGGGAGGGACAGTTTCGGCTCAGGAGTCGTCAGGCAATCACTTGCCGAGAGTGTCGTCTTTCGCTGCGCGAAAGAACGTCCTTTCGCGGAGCGAAAGGCGACACTCATTGTTTGATAGCGGCTAAAACACTTTTCGCTGACGCGAGGACGGGATGTTCAGCGCCTTGCGGTATTTGGTGACGGTGCGGCGGGCGAGCGTGTATCCGTGAGTTTTGAGGGCTTCGACGATGTCGTCGTCGCTCATGGGGTCGGACTTGTCCTCGCCGTCGACGACTTCTTTGAGCTTAATGCGGATGATGTCCCAAGCGACTTCTTCGCCGTCATCGGTCTTGGTGCCGCCGCCGAAGAACCGCTTGAGAGGGTAGATGCCGCGCGGGGTGACGATGTACTTGTCATCGACGGCGCGGGAGACGGTGGTCACGTGGACGTGGACCACGTCGGCGATGTCCTGCATCTTGAGAGGCACGATGCACTCCGGCCCCTGTTCCAGGAACTCGCTCTGGCGGTTCACGATCTCTTGCGCGACCCTCTTCACGGTGTTGTACCGCTGGGCAATCGAGTCGATCAGCCAACGGGCCGACTCGATCTTCCGCTTGATGAATTCCTTCGTCTTCTGGTCGGGGTTGCCCTCCAGCATCCGCAAGTAGCGCTTGCTGATCCGCAACTCGGGGACGAACTCTTCGATCAGGGAGACGACCCACTGACCGTGATCGTCCTTATCGACTTTCAGGTCGGGGGTGACCTGTTGCACCGATTCCTTGACGAACCCCTTGCCGGGGTACGGATCGAGGGTTCGCATCTGCTCCATCGTCGACTTGATCTGGTCGAGCGAGTACCCGGTCTTCCGCTCAATCAGCGGCAATCGGTTCTGGAGCAGATCGTCAAAGTGGCACGAGATCAGGTTGATCATCGACTCGCGGAGCGGCGACTCCGGCTTGATCTGGAGGAGTAAGCACTCCTTGAGGTCGCGGGCTCCGATCCCCGGCGGGTCGAGCTTTTGAATGAGCTGGAGGACCTTCTCGGCCCTCGTCAGCGTCATCGTCGAGCCGAACACCTGGCACAGTTCCGGCAGCGAACTTTGCAGCCGCCCGTTGTCGTCCAGATTCTGGATCAGGTACTCGCCAAAGGCCCGCTCATCGGGCGATACTTCGAAGTAATGAAACTGGTCGACGAGGTAATCGCACAAGGTCTGCGGACGATTCTCCGCATTCGACATCGTGTCGTGCTGGCGATCAGAGTCGGCGTCCATCTGGTTGCCGGACGGTCGCGATCCACTGGTATAGTTGTCGTCCGGCCAGTCCTGTGAGATCTCTAGCAACCGCTCGAAGTCGCTGGCGTTGTTGTCCTCTTTGCCCGCGACGAGTTCCTGGCGATCGATTTCGAGACGAGGGGCCACCTCGAAGGGGTCGCCTCCGCTGTCGACATGCTCGGAGTCGAACCGGCCCTCATCGGTTTTGCGATCGACCTGTTCCAGGCAGACGTTTTCGGCGAGTTCCTGGTCGATGCGTTCCTGCAGTGCCATGAGCGGCAACTGGAGGATTTCCATCGATTGGATCATGCGCGGCGCCAGCTTCATCTGCTGGGACATCCGCATTTGCTGAGAGACGTTCAGATGCATGATTCAGGGGCGGATCGTTGAAGGTTGAAGGTTGAAGGTTGAAGGTTGATGCCAAAGCCCACGGGTTGCAACCCGTGGGCTTTCTGGGTTCAGAACGATTGCCGTCCCCGCAGGGCGTCGGACAGCATCTCCTTGTTGGCAAACTCTAGCACACTCCCGGTGGCAATCCCGCGAGCAAGGCGCGTAATTTGCACGGGTTTTCCATGCACGGCGATGTCCTCGAACAGATTCGAGATGTGCAGTGCCGTCCCGTCCCCTTCCAGGGTCGGGTTCAGGGCCATGATGATCTCGGTGACCCCGTCGCGTTTGACCCGGTCGACGAGTTGGTCGATTGTCAGATCCGCCGGAGTGATCCCTTCCAGCGGAGCCACCCGACCTCCCAGCACGTGGTACGTGCCGGGGAACGCCCCCGTCGCCTCCAGAGCGGTCACATCGCGCGGCTGCTCCACGACACAGATATGTGTCCGGTCGCGACGCGGGTCACAGCACACGCTACACAGTTCCTGGTCGGTGAGGTTGAAGCACAGCGAGCAGTGCCGCACCGTGTCTTTCACCACCTTGATCGCATCGGCCAGAGCCATCGCATCCCGCTTGGAACAGCTGACGACATGGTTCGCCAGCCGCTCGGCAGTCTTGCGACCAATCCCCGGCAGCGAGGCGAACTCGTTCACCAGCCGCCCCACGGCGGGGCCGAAGGCGTGTTGATCGGAGGGAGGAAGGCGTGGGGGCATGCGGGAGGGGTTCGTTGAGGGTTGAGGGTTGAGCGAGCGGCAGACGTAAGTCTGTCGTGTTCCCGAGAGCGACTTGAGCCCCGGTTGAGCATCCGTCGCTCAACCCTCAACTCTCATCAATTCGTCTCGCTCGTTTAGCTGCGACGCGAAGGCTTTGCGAAGCGGAGTGCGGCGTTGGCAATCAAGAGACTCACCCGCCCAGGCCGGTGAACTTCTCCAGCATCCCGGCGGGAAGGCCGAGGCTGTTGGCCACCGTCTGCATCTCGGCCCCAGCCAAGTCCTTGGCCTTGCGGATGGCGCTGTTGGTGGCTTCCACGACGAGGGCTTCGACGCCGTTCTTCGAGCCGATTTCGCCAGGTTCGCTGGCGAAGTGGACCGAGACGACATCCAGCTTGCCGGTCACGGTGACCACCACCCGGCCACACGACGAGCGTCCCTCGACCTGGGTGCGAGCGAGTTTCTCTTTGGTCTCCTCCATCTGACGCTGGATTCCTCCCGCGTTTTTCATGAGGTTGGTCAAGGCGGCCAGTTGTTGAAGCACGAACACTCCCAGCGAGCGGCAGGCGTGAGCCTGCCGAGAATCGATGTACGGTTGAGTGAGCGTCTACACGGCAGACTGACGTCTGCCGCTCGCTACTCTTCGACGACGCTATTCCTCGACGACGCTGCTCGTGAGGACGGTGCGGACATCGGCGACCTTGGCGGAGAAGACCTCGACGGCCATCTGGACGAACGGGTCGTTGTCGACGCTGTCCGTCCGCTTCCGCTCGGTCTCCCGAACTACCACCGGCTGAGCAGCTTCCGCCACCGGGGCGGGCGAAGACTGGTCCTCGCTCACCCGGCAGGTTACCACCGCACCGGTGATTTCCAGCACCTCGGCCGCGATCCGCTTGAGCAGTTCGGGTCGGTTACAGTAAGTCTTACTGAGTATCACAGCCTTTGGGAAGACAATTTCCAAAACATTTGGCCCAGAAATTGCTTGAGAACTCGACTTGACAAGATGGTTTCGCGTTGCATCGTTAAATTTGGCAATGACTTCGGTCCAGATGGCTGGCAGATTCTGTGTCGTGAAATCGATCTTGGGAATTGCCACCGGAGCCGCGACCGGCGGATTCACGCTGGCTTCAACGTTTTTTTTTGCGGGATCGACCGGCGGGGCGATCACTCGCGGAGCGGAAAGCCCTGGGGTTGCAACCCCTGGGCTTTGGAGGGCGACGCGCGGAGCAGTCGACAAAGTCGCACTGGGATTCGCCGCCACTTGATCGATCAGCCGCCGAATGTCGTCCAAGTCCTCCAGCAGCGACATCCGCACCAGTGCCAACTCAATCAGCGGACGCCCATAACTGATCCGGGCCATCCGAACCTTTGTCTCCGCCAAGAGTTGCATCGCAGCTGAGATCGTCTGAATCCCCCACGCTGCGGTCTGAGCGACCAGTCGCGGGCGGCTGCGCTCGGAGACGGCGATCAGCGGCACCCCCTGGGCCTGGACCGAGACGATCATCAGGTCGCGGAGATACCCGAGCAGCTGGTCGCTGAACATCCCCAGCTCGACCCCCTCGGCGAGGGCGGTGTTGAACAGTTGCAATACCTCATCCCGCTGGCGGTTGATGATCCGGTCGAACAGGTCGATCAGCCGCTCATCCGGGGCGGTGCCGAGCAGTTGGTGGACATCAGCTGCGACGATCACCTCGCCGCCGAAGGCCAGCAACTGGTCGAACAGCGACTGGCTGTCGCGCATGGAGCCGGACGCGCGCCGGGCGACGAGTTCGAGGGCCTCCTCGTCGACCTGTTTCCCCTCCAACTCGGCGATCTGGCGGAGGCGTGTGGCAATCGAAGCCGTGGCGATCGTGCCAAAGTCGAACCGCTGGCACCGCGACAAAATGGTGTCAGGCACCTTATTGGCCTCGGTCGTGCAGAACACGAACTTCACATTCGGCGGCGGCTCTTCCAGCGTCTTCAGGAGCGCGTTGAACGCCTCCTTCGTCAGCATGTGAACTTCGTCGATGATGTACACCTTGTTCGGTGACCGCATCGATCGCACATTCACATTTGCCCGCAACTGGCGGATATCATCGATCCCGCGATTCGAGGCTCCGTCGATCTCGATCACGTCGACATCGGACCCCGCAGTGATGCTTTCGCAGACATCGCACTGATTACAGGGGACCGCATCGACGGCGTGCGGGCAGTTCAGGGCCTTGGCAAAGATGCGGGCCGTCGAAGTCTTCCCGACCCCCCGCGCCCCAGTGAACAAGTACGCATGCGCCACGCGATTCGACCGAATCGCATTGCACAGAGCCTGCCCCACGTGCTCCTGCCCCACGACCTCGCCAAAGGTCTGCGGGCGAAATCGCCGGGCCATCACCGTATATTGTGCAGTCTTTTCGCTCACTAGCACGCCTCGTCACGCCACTCACCGAAAGGGAACGCCCCCTCTCCTCCCTCAGCTTACCACACGCAGTCGCAAGTCACATGTGTCGAGCAGTGGGCTCTGGAGCGTGCCTCTCTCACGCAGACATCAATCGCCCTCAGTACGAGCGACCGGAACTGGGTCGCCGTGAGGCGGGGTGGGGAGCATCGGGAGGCGAAGGGTTGGTCCGGAACGCAAGTGCCCGTTTCCATCCGCCATTCAGCGCGTCCCCCCTGGCTCGCGGCTCAGCAGGAGCTTCGCCCTCCCGGCGGGCCTGGCCACAACCCCCAAAACAAGCATTAACCGGACACTCGTTTTCTCTCGGGCTCCAACTCTGCTGGGAGCGAATTTCCGCAAAGCTCAGCTTCGCTGTATGGCAGACGACTCGGTGGGGCACACGGGATCGCTCCACTTCGAAGACTCCGCGTCGCGGCTAAACGCGGGGGGCGGGCACGTTGGAAACCGGAGCATGAAGCAACAAACCCTCCGGCGCGGGACGCGACGGAGGGTTCGTGGTTGGGTTTGAGCCATGTCTGACTACTGCTGGGCAGCGGTCGAAGACGACGAGGGGGTGGTCGTCGGGGTCTTGGCCAATTCGCCGCGTTCCTTCAGAACGGCCACGCGATGATCGGCACCGGCCACGATGGCTTGAGCGGCCATCAACTGATCGCGGGAGAAGTAGGGGGTGTCGGGCGTCCCGATATGGTTGAATTTCTTGTTCGCCAGTTGCTCCCACGACATGTTGTTGGCCACATGCCAAGCTGCGGCCTGAGCTGAGGCCCGATCGAGGCGACCGGTTCCGACCATCTTGCAGATCTCATGCACGCGGGGATCAGAGGTGTACTTCTCGGGGGGCACGATGGTGTAGTGCAGCCGCTGACTGGGCGTCTTCTTGCCGTGTTCGAGGCAGACCATGTTGACGGGGACTTTGGCGACCGTGGCGACGGGGATGGAGAAGAAGCCCTGGCCTCCGCCCTGTTGCCCACCCTGCTGCCCGCCCTGTTGCCCGCCTTGTCCACCGCCAGCGGCTTGATTCTGTCCGCCCTGTCCGCCCTGCTGTCCGCCCTGTCCGCCTTGCTGTCCGCCTTGTTGCCCAAACTGGGCCAGCACCTGGACACCGACAAAGGCTTCCGGCATCTTGATCGTCAACGGAGCATCGGTCTTGTTCTCGACGAGCAGATGCCCTTCGAACTCATTCTTGGCCACGAGGCGGACCGAGACTTTCTCGTCGTCCATGGCCTCGAACAGCCCCGATTGCGGCAGCGCCGGATCGTACTTCAGGTGCTTCATCACTACCGGCTTGCGGACTTTCTCTTTGGAGACGGTCCCCTTCTCGTCGGCAACAGAGAAGCATGCCAGTGCCACAATACACAGCGGAATCAGTGGAAGACGTCCCAGCACCATGGCTGAACCCTTCTGGTTGAAGAGAGAATGAGCACCCGCAGTCCCTGGAAAGGGATGAGGCCGCATCGATCTTATCGTTCGGCCAGTCCCGAATTCAATGAAATACTTTCTATTTGGCCCAGATTTTTCCTCAAGGTGTTGGCGGCGGACGGTGCGACTGGCATAGCGGGAAGAGCCGGTCCGGCCTGTTCCGCGGGTCACCGCTTTCGACAATTCGGAGGGAGTGCCATTCCAGCGCCGCATCCCCATCAGGAAAGCACTGACGCCCCTTCGAGTTATGGTGAAACCTCTTGACCCGAAAGACGATTTCGAGCTATACGCCCCTTCCCACTTCCTCCCGCAGTCTCCCCCTCCCGAGTCCCTTTCCACTCCCGCCTCATGTTCTCACCGTTCCCCCTGATCCAGCGTTACGTCTTTGGGGAACTGGCCCGAGCGTTTCTGTTCGTGCTGTCAGCGGTCACGGTCATGACCGTCTTCGCGGGCGTGATTCAGCAGGCACTCGAAAAAGGGTTGAGCATCGAGCACACGCTGCTGATTCTGCCCTACATCATTCCCAGCATGCTGCCCTTCACGATCCCGGCGGCACTGCTGATGACCGTCTGTCTCGTCTACGGACGCATGGCCGGAGATCACGAGGTGACGGCCACCAAGGCGGCGGGCATCAGTGTGATGTCTCTGTTGTGGCCGTCGCTGTTTCTGGGAGCGGTCCTGAGCCTTTTCTCTCTGGTGCTGACGGACCAGGTCATCCCCTGGGCCGAGGCCAAAATCGAGCAAACCATCGTGCGGGCCATGGAGGACATCCTCCTGGAGAAGTTGCGATCCCAGAACGGCTACCGGGATTCCTCGCATGGGATCTCGATCACCGTGGCGGGCGTCGAGGGCCGCGAACTGATCCGGCCCTATATCGAAATCGGAACACGCCGATCGGGGGAAAAAGCCGACCGGATCACCACCCTGCGGGCGGAATCGGCGTCGATTCAGCTGCAACCTCGACTTCGCCGAGTGATTGTCCGTTTGAAAAACTCCTATGGGACACTCCCCGGGAATCAGACACTGCGAGACAAGACCGAGAGGCAATTCTCGTTTCCCTGGGATGGCGAAGCCCGCAAGCCCAAGGCCCGCTACTTCGCCGTCTCCCAGATCGATGACGAAATGCAGACCGCCTCTCAGGACATGACTGAAGCCCGAGACCGTCTCCTGGTCGAATCGGCCATGGCCCTGACCCTCGGAGATTTCGACGCACTGGCCACTCCATCCCCGACCGGCCACCTGAAACTCAAGCAACGCTCGGCTTGGTTCCTGAAACTCCACACCGAAAAACACAGCCGCTACGCCCTCGCCTGTAGTTGTTTCTTCTTCGCACTGCTGGGTGGCCCGTTTGCCATCTGGCAGGGGAAGAGCCAGTTCCTGACGAGCTTTCTGTTCTGTTTTGGCCCGATCGTGGGCGTCTACTATCCGCTGGTGCTGGGGATGATGACCCAATCCAAACAGGGGAATATTGATCCCCTGATCGGGATGTGGCTCGGGAATCTGGTCTTGGGAATCGCCGCACTATTCGTGCTGAGGCGCGTCGTGCGGTATTGAGGTCTCATCGGCGTAGAACGGAATTGATTCCGGTCACACGTTCCCCAGCGAACTCTCATCCGTGTGATGCCACAGTTCTGTGAGCCGCTTGAGTTTACTGGGGACGACTGATTGAACCTTCTGTCGACTGGGACTTCTTGCTCCTCCGGTGATCCAGCACGACCACGGGAATCTCCACCAAGTCCTCTCGACAACTCACGCGCACGTGGACCTTCGCCTGGATCACACGCAGGCCGGTGCTGGCTGACTCGCTCGGGTCGGGGACATATTCAAAGGCGACTACCGAGGAGAGTCGTCCATTCGGTGCATCCGGCGGTGCTGGTGCCACGACCCGAATCTCCGGGTTATCCGACTCGACTGAGAGGACGCGACACGGCACCGCGCTAGTCAATTTCGCAGTTCGCTGAGACGGCTGTCCATCGACCGCATGCATGAACACCTTGGGGGGATCGGACTCAATGCGTCGGCGGTCGACAATCGTCACTTCTCCCGTCCACTGCTCCTTCCCGTCGACATGCACGGCAAGCGTCCGCTGCGTGACCCGTTGCATGTCCGACGTGTCTGTAACCACAGCCCAAATCCGCAGCTCGTCGTAGTGATCGAACGCTGTTTGAGAGCGATCGAGTTCGGTGATCTCCAACTGATCTCCCTGAAGACCGTATGTCGACCAGGCGCTCCCAGTCAGCTTGCGGATCGTGACCACGGCCTGGACTTTTCCGACGGACTTGACCGCCTCATCCCAACTGATGGCGAATTCCGGAATCACGGTCCCGGAACAACGCAACTGCATCTGCGAGGTGATTCCGGAGTGGGTCGAGGCATAGGTCGCTTCGATCGTCTCGTGATGCAACGCATCTTCACTGTTGGCGACAAAACTGATTCCGACGCGGCTCGACCCGTCGGCAGCGACTTCGAACGATTGGGGAAAGGCCCCCTTGCAGCGGCAACTGGCGCTGACGAGAACGTATGTCCCCTCACTCAAACGGGAGTTCTGAAACGCGAACTCCCGGCTGACCTGCGGCCCGGAGCCAAACAATTGGCCCGCCTGGAGGTCGACCACGATCGGCTCGACGGGCCGGTTCATCATTGATCGGGTGGTCGTCGTGACACTGGCAGGAGCCGGGCCGGAATCGTGACTGGTGACGTAATAATCGCGAACCGCAGACCCAGACACCGCCGCTACCGCGACGACCAGTAAGAGTCCACCCAGTAAGAGGACAGATCGTTTCATGACTTCTCCTCGCGGGTCGCTGGGGATGTGGAAATTCGCTGAGAAGTGAGCGCTCCCGTGAGCGGAATGGCGCTCGCCACCGGCTCCCCAGACCGTGGGATAGGCTTCCAGCCTGTCGAGAAAATAAGACAGACAGGCTGGAAGCCTATCCCACGAAATCAGTGCCGGTGGCGAGCGCCAATCCGCTCACACGTTGGGTCGGGTGTTACGGGTGGGGCATTTTTGTCCGCCTCAACCGCCGCACCAGATAGATCGCCAGCAACGGCAACCCGATCAGATTGGCCCAGATCAACCGTGACAGCCACCACGGTCGTGGGACCAGAGCTTTCGGCGGGCCGGGGGGCGGCTGAGAGGGATCGCCTTTCGGTCCCCACACGATCCCCCCCGGCTGTTGCTTCTTGTTCATGTCGAGATCGGCAAAAGTAAAGACGCGTTGCTGGGCGTTTTTGAAGCCGATGGTGTCATCGTTCCCTTTGACCTCGATCACGAAGTCTGAATCGCGCGGTGGCCTTTCCCCTAGGTTGGCTGACTTCCATTCGGTGATGAGTATTTGTGGTCGATTGACATTCGACATCCGGGCGCGGATCACCCGCTTGGCAAGGTGTACTTCGCCACCGCAATCAACATGGTTCAACAAAGCGACGCGGTCAAACGTCTGCAAGTCAGCGTCTGTGCCGTCGCTCGCAATCTTGTGGGCGCGCTGATTGATCTCCTCAATCACTGGTCGAGCGTAAGAATTATCGAATGTCACCAAGCTGTAACAGCGAAGCGAGTAGTCATCGACCTTCCTTTCCCAGACTCGCTCAACCAGCAGACGAGAGTTTCCTAAATCAGTGATTAGCTCTCGTAATGGAGGGTCAGTGCTGAAGTAATATCGGCCATAACCCTCGCAAGACTGCTGCGGACTAATCGGAGAGATCATGGGGTCAGGAAATCCACAGTCGTTGTCCGGATCGCGTTTCGTCAAACCGGCGCGCCCCACATTCGTCCGCTGTCCGTTATGATAATACTGAATTTGCATGTCTCGGTTCGCCATGCCCTCCACGTACATATTTATCATAGCGGGCCTAGCAGATTCCCCCGCATTCGACGAAGTCAAAGTCGTGGTCATTGTCGGGACCGCCGAGGGGAAGTCGGATACAAACACCAAGTCTACTCGTTTGCAGAGGCGCCCCCGGCCTGGCTTGTGGCGGAACGCGAGCTCGTACATCTCCACGGGAGGCAAAGACAAGTCCACTTTCTCGAAAGGGAGCATTTCCGGATCTTGACCGAAAAAACGCTCATTCGATTGGATCGAACCCGACACGACTTCGTAGTCGCAGGCAAAGGAGCAGCCCTTCCATGTGTCTGTGACGCTTTCAAATAAAGTGTCTGAAGTGGCTGAAACCGCAGTCGACTGCGTGGGGGGATCTTCGATTGGTGTGACTGCCAACAGCGCCGACAAGAAGAGAGCCACGTTCATCGGATATCCATCGAATGTGTTCTTCACGTGTGATCGAAAACTTCGGTCACGGATGTTGCATTCTCATCTCTGGAACCTCAGTGTTCGCAGAAGTCCGCCCTCACGATGGGTGAGCACTCATGCTCCCGGCGGAAGAACAGTCAACTCAGTCCTGATGCATTGATCGGTCATCACCGTTTGCTTCACAACGAGATGATTACGATTACAAGGATCTGAGTGACCTGCGGGTGAGTCGTAATAATAGCCTTTCGCGCAAGGCTTATGCGATCGTCCGACACACTGCTTGGTGACTTCTGCCATTTGACAGAATTGTGTTTCGAATTCCGACTTCCAGACGTTGTGAGTGTAATCAATGTCCTCAAAGATTGGCTCTCCAGATGAATTGTATGTCCCGCTCGGCTTCTGGAAAGTCCCATCGCTCGCTATGCACCCATGAGGCATGCACACCTCAACCGTATTATTGATGCCAAAGACCACGCATTGTTGACTGTCACGTCGCTCATCCAAGTCGTCAGGTCCCTGATAAGGGTCAGGGGCCTCATACACGCCTGCGGCATAGGCCCAGCAGGCGACCGAGAAACACGCCAAGCACAGAATCAGTACTCGAATCACGACGGCTCTCCCCTTAAGAACTACACCACGGGAGCCAGCCACCAGACACGGTATGTTTATAACCACACCGACCATATCGCGTCAAGTGTGGAGAATTGTCATTTACGAAAGAATCGGAATCCCCCGCAGGATTTTATTGCCTGCCATCTGATCCGGCAGGGTGGCCCCTGTTGAGTGAGTGGGTGGCACAGGATGGCTCGCCTGAGGAGCCTAACTGTGGGCGCAGCACAAGAGGTACTCTCGCAACAAGTTCTTCCCACACCAACCTCCTGTGGCCCAGCCACCCCGGTAGATTCCAAAGCGAATCAACCGGGGCTACCTTGCTTACGATTTGGTCGGGTGTTCCTCTTGGGCCAGCCGCTGAATATAGATCACAAAGCCCTGGTCCTCCCCCTGCAACCATTGGACATCGGAGAGATGCCTTGAAAATCCACCCCGGTCACGGGACACCCTCCCAAATAGTCGGATGAACCTAAATCGACCAACATCCCGGCGATCACGCAAGAATAAACTGACCGGCCCCGGTAATCAGGTACGCCATGACTGCCATGCCATTGACTTACCCATGATCCAGGGTCACCGCACCTCCTCGACGATGCGGTAGTCCGTTCCGGCGATAATTTGCACGTAGTGTCTCACGCTGTCTCGGTCCTTATTCAGTTCGGATTTGACTTCTTCTTCAAGAGCCTTCCTGGGTGGGTGACCAAGTTTTTCCAGATGGTCACGTTTGATCTGGATCCTCTCTTTTAACTGTGACCAGGGAGCGAGGAGGTGGCTTTCGCGTTTGGATACATCCTTGCACGGTCCCAGCCGCCATCCATTGCGGATGCGGGCTTCGGTCCAGCCTTCGTGCTCACCTTCACTGAGCAAGTCGATATTGTCTTCGATCAAGGCGAGAATGCGGTCCTGCTCCTCTGCGGGCCACGGTGTGCCCTCATTGGGCAACAGTCGCAACCCCGCCATTGAGAGTACCTGGCCGATGCGCCGGGCGGCGGCACGGTTGTCGGACTTCATGAATTCGGGGAGTTCCGCGAACGGCATCGGAAAGTCGTTCTTCCAGCCGTCCTTGATCGCCTGCACGCGGTAATACTCGTGGATCTGAGCAGAGATGTTATCGAAGTCGATGGGGATGGTCATGTCTCCTGCTCCACGAGTTCTAGGAATCTGTCAGCGTTCACATGCAGCTCCAGCTGGCTGTGGGCGGGGAGGTCGCTGCGGGTGAACTCTCCGGTGCGGCTGTTAAGGCGGACTTGTTCGGCGATCTTCTCCAGGGACCGAGACCCGTGTCGATAAGCCTCGATCCGGAGGAAGGCGTTAAGGAGTCCCGCGTCGATCTTGGGAACGACATTGAGATCCTCAATCCCCAGATGCACTCGCAGCAACAACGCCCGTCGTACAGGGTAAGTGATGTCCTCGCCGTCGCGGGGATTCGGCCCCAGGACGTTGATGTACCCGGCCAGACGGCTCTTGAAGTCCGGGGCCTTCTTGAGCTTGAGTTCCATCTCGATGGCATCTCGCTTCTCGGTGAGTTCTTTCAATAGATCGGTCGCCCCAGACTTCTCAGCAGCGTCAAGCGCTTGAACCAGCTCGTCTGGAACGACGCCGAAATCCTCGAACCGGGATTTTGTCCCACCGGCGAATACGAACACGCATTTCCCAATCGGATGCGTGACCTGCCCCTCTTGAAACGTCCCGTCCTGCATTGGCCCGAGCAGATATTGCAGCCACTCCAGATTCCGGGAATCGAACTCATCCCAGAAGACCACCGGCAGCTTCCCGCGCAGCACGGCGTCTCGAATCTGGTGGAACAAGCCATGCAGCTCGGTCGCATCTTTGAATTGAGCCAGATTGAACTCCAGCGGGGGAGTGTCGTCGGCAAACACGGCCTTCGCGAGCTGCTTCACGCCGAACGATTTGCCCGAACCCGGTGGACCGAAGGCGGCGATCGACAGCGGCTTGTCGGCCTTGGGATCACTCTGATAGCTCTTGAGTAACCGATGCAACGTGCGCAGGCTCTCGATCTCAGTCCGTTCCACGGAGAAGAGCTTGCCGAACTGGAGATAGGGCGTCTGCTGCAGCTGCTTCCGTCCATGCAGGGCGGCTCGCCGCGCCAGTCCAAATAGCGGGATGGCTGCTCCGCGGGATGATCTCGATGGGGACCGACCGGCAATGATCGTCCAGGCATCTGTGCGTTTGAGGCTCTCGGGAACGTCGACCGCTCCATAGGCCCACTCGTGAGTCGCCGCCTGAATCTCCGTGGTCAACGAGGTGAATGGAAATCCCGGTGTCCCCGTCGCTGGGGGGGATACGACTGGACCATGTCCATCGACTAGCAGCCGTCGCATGGCACACAATCCCATGCGGACGCCCCGTTCAATAACACTCATCGGCGGTTCCCCGGGCGCTGTCTGCGGCGACAGTAACTGCGAAACAATCGCAGCTGTCAAACCGGTCTGAAACCCGACCAAACCTCCATCAAGGCTCTCGCCGAAGTCCCCTTCCAGTCGGGAGGGATCGAACACGAGGCGATAGCGCGGCGGGGTATCGGACTGCCCAGCGGGGGGGAACTCGAAAATCATCGCCCCATCGGTATTGAGGCTCACCACCACGAACCGCAACGCCCGCAGCCCGTTCAAATGCGGGTTGACTCGGAACTCGTCGACGAGATCGAGCGCCGCTCGCTCCCAGGAGAGGTTCCGGGAGACGAGCAGCGGTTCGGTCCGCAGATCGTTGATCGAGACGACTGCGATACTGCGGTTGCACAGTTCGGTACTCGAACGGACCGCAGTCGGAACATTGTCTTGTGTCTGTCCCGACACAATCGTGTGCCACAAATCCCCGGAGGCGACAGGCCCCGAGAGCTTGATCACCAGCCACTCGGGCAATGGTCGAGTCGCATCGACCAGGAACCGGGGCCAGGCCGTCTGTGCGGGCCAGCGTCGAAACAACAACCCGGCATCGTCCAGCACCACAATCCGATGTTCCGCAGCCAGCGCTGTGGCGTTAACGGCTGCCAGATTCAGATCGTCCTCACCGGCTCCAAATCCGAGCGGTTCCGCAATCCGCCATGCCTTCATTTTGCCTTTGGGGTCTTTGTCATGCCCCTTGACGTACTTCTGGTAGGGGCGCATCACACAGAACCCTTTGGCCGATGTGGCCATGATCCTGGGGATATCGAAGCCGCACGACACGACAAACCGGCCCGGCGGAGAGTCCCCCAATGAACGCAGCAATGCTTCGAGCAGCGCCGCTCCGCCTGGTGTCTCCTGAGACGATGTCCCCAGCCGAATCTGCGACCCCGGGCGACGTAACTGACCTTCGTAGATGTACCGATCCTGGACAAAGTCGCCAGTCACTAATACAGACTGCCCGTCCTCAGACATCATGCCTCTCCCCAGTGGAATTGATCGGATGCCAGCTTGCTTATTGATTCTGGCACGTCAATGTTCGTGGATGCCAGTCAGTGAGGGGCTCGAAAGACCTCGCATACCGCGACGGGTTCGTCAGGTTCGACTCACATCGGCATCAATGATAGCATCGGTTTGCCCTAATGCGAGTGGCTCATACGGTGTTCCGGGGAGGTCTATTGGGGATTGACGGAACGTGGTAAAAGGCTGTCGAACGGGGGTAAAAGTGGTGACCCGAACCGAGAAGCAGGAGGCCACGGATGGCTCTGACATTGTTGCCGTTGCTGGATGATCAAAAGTGTTTTCAGGCGGTGCGTGATTTGCGTTGGCCGGGTGGCGTGGCGTGTCCGCATTGTGCTTCGATCTCGGTGGCCAAGCGGGGGTTTGACGAGACTCAATCGGAGCGGCAGCGGTATCATTGTGGAGCGTGTGGGCGGCACTTTGACGACCTGACGGGGACGGTGTTTGCGGGGCATCATCAGCCGCTGCGAGTGTGGATTTTGTGCTTGTATTTCATGGGATTAAACCTGTCGAATTCCCAGATCGCGCAGGAGCTGGAACTCGACCCGGACAGCGCGCTCGACATGACGACTCAGCTGCGTCGCGGGATCTTGGCGCAGCAGCCCGAGGTGGTGTTGTCAGGCGAGGTGGAATGCGACGAAGTCTATGTGGTGGCTGGACATAAGGGGCATCCGGAGGCGGTGAAAAAAAAGGGCGGAAGGGACGGCGTCGGCGATTAAAGGGGGATCGCGGGCGGAGTACCTTGGCGAAGGAGAAGCCACCGATTCTGGGGATGATTCAGCGCTCAGGAGAGGTGGTATTAAAGATGCTCGCGAACGTTCAGCAAAAGACGATCGCACCGTTCATTCAAGCGACGATCGCGAAGGGGACGACGGTGTTTACGGACGAGTATGACATCTATTCGAAACTCACCGCATGGGGCTTCACGCATCGGACCGTGAACCACTCGAAGAAGGAGTACGCTCGAGATGAGGACGGCGATGGCTTTTGCGAAGTCCACGTGAACACGATGGAGGGATTTTGGTCCCTGCTCCGTTCCTGGCTGCGGCCTCATCGCGGCATTTCGCAAGAGAAACTGCCGATCTATCTGGCGTTCTTTCAGTTCGTCCACAACGTCCGAAAGCGTGGAAAAGCCCTACTCGAATCGCTGATCCAGAGCCTCGTGGTAGTAACTCCCCGGAACACCGTATGAGCC
>JAYTWO010000119.1:0-6777 GCA_043743415.1 Planctomycetota bacterium | reverse complement strand
TCGCTGATTGCTCCGCAATCAGAACGTCGCTGAAGTCGAGAGTCTGTTCACTGCCAGCGTTCTGATCGACGGAGCGATCAGCGACTTTCGCCCTCGATCCCAAGCTCCTGCTTGGGACCGCATATCCCCGAAGCTCTGCTTCGCCGCGTGCCAACACGCTCCCTCTTGCACACCGTCCCCGTCGTTGCCTTCTGCGTCACGTTCTGGCAAGCTGGATGGAAGTCCTGCGTGGCTCGGCGAACGGAGCTTCGGGGAGAGGCGTGTGACCAAGCCGGAACTTAGTCACACGGAAAAGATTCATGCAGGAACCATTCCAGTGGGTTTCTTGGGGGTTTGGGAATGATCGCGAACTCGCTCAGCGGAATCTGATTCGACCCACTGCTTTGAAAGTGATCGTGAGAGTCGGCTAAACCCCACGATCATCATGGTAAACCACCCTGAAGTCTTATGCCAAAGAACAAATCGATGAATTTTATCGGCACATTGTCCCATGGCTTTGTTGATTTCATTGTTCATGTCAGGGTTATCAGAAATCGGAACCTCCCTTTTCGACGCCATCGAACTCGCAAGCATCAGGGATTGAATGCTAAGCAATGGCGCTGAGGAAATCACGCTATTGATGTGACTTCGTGCGTCTCGATAGGCCGGATCATCAAAAGCGTTGAGACGAAAGGCTGCGTCCCAAAGGTCGTCCCGAATCCGGAAGAATTCTTGTCGAAGGAACAGAACTCGAATTCTCGACCAAACACCAAACGACACCGAAAGGGATAATCCCAAGGTGCAGAGGAAGATGTCGAAGAGTGCGACATTAGTCGGATTCATGAGGTGTGTCACCTTTCTTGGAAAGTCCACTCGACTCGCGTTGAGTGTCGATCTGAATCTCCAAGTTCTTGTTTCTCTCGCCATTGTATCGCAAGTAGGCGTTGAACTTGGCGAAAACCACAATCCCGGGGAGCGCTCCGATTCCCAGTGCGCCGAGAATGACCAACACCAACTTCACCCAAGTAGGCTCTGGTGCGCCTGCAACAACAGCCCAAGCATTGGAAAGCCTCCAGATGCAGACCGTTATCGCGATTGCAACAATCGCCCAACGTATGACTCGAGATGTCTATTTGATGCGAAAGAATTGTAAACTGATCTCATCAAGATCAGGTTGTTTTTTCGCCATTTTGCGACCCCGAAAGCGAGAAAATGACACGCTGGACGATGGAAACGGCTACTCCAGAATGATATCCCGCACGGTACCGCCGCTGGGGATCATTGGCAGGACGTGTTCCTGGTATGGGCAGATCACATCGAGCAGGAACGGGCCATCGTGGGCCAGCATCTCAGCAATCGCCGCTGGGAGATCCTTCTTCAGTCGCACCTGCTTGGCCATCACACCGAAACCGGCTGCGATTTGGACGAAGTTCGGGTAGGTGTCCTCGTAGTGCTCGCCAGCTCCTTCGCCGAGCCACTCGGGGTGATCGATCGGGCCGAGGTACGTATGAGCTCGCTTGCCGCCCATGAACCGGTCTTCCCACTGCACCACCATGCCCAGGTGCTGGTTGTTCAGGATCACGACCTTCACCGGCAGCTTCTCACACGCCAGCGTCGCCAGTTCCTGAATGTTCATCAGCATGCAGCCGTCGCCGTCGATGTCGATGCAGATGCGGCCAGGGTGAGCGGCTTGCATCCCCATGGCAGCGGGGAGACCGAACCCCATCGTGCCCAAGCCGGAGCTGGAGAGCCAGCGTTTTGGCTTGCGGAACCGGAAGTGCTGAGCAGACCACATCTGGTGCTGACCCACGCCGACCGCCAGCAGTGGATCCTGGTCGATCGTCTGCTTCCAGAGTTCGGTGATTGCCGCCTGTGGCAGGATGTACGTCGGGTCATCCTTGAAGCTCAGCGGGTGCTTGTCACGCCACTCGTTGATCTGCTTCCACCACTCGTCGATCTGCGGCTTGTCGGCCGCGGTGAAGGCCGCGTTGAGCTGTTGCAGGAACAACTTCACATCGCCAATGACCGGGATGTGGGCCTCCTTGTTCTTGTGCATCTCGGACGGGTCGATGTCGACATGGACGATCTTCCCGTGCTTGGCGAACTCTTCCAGCTTGCCGGTCACGCGGTCATCGAACCGCACGCCGAGAGCCAGCAGCAGGTCGGCCTCGTTGACGGCAAAGTTGGAGTAGGCGGTCCCGTGCATGCCGAGCATGTGCAGGGATTGCGGGTCATCGCCGGGGAAGGCCCCGATCCCCATGACCGTGGTCGTCACCGGGATGCCGGTGGCGCGGGCGAATTTGGTGAGTTCTTCAGAGGCATTGGCCGTGATGACCCCACCGCCGACATAAAAGATCGGCTTCTTGGAGCGCTTGATGGCGGCGATGACGCGGTTGATCGTCTCGGGCGGGATGGCCTGCGGCTCGGGATTGTATCCGGGCAGGTACATGTCCGGATCCCAGTCGATCTCCCCCTCGATCTTGGCCAGTTGGATGTTCTTCGGGATGTCGATCAGGATTGGCCCAGGGCGTCCGGTGCTGGCGACGTGGAACGCCTCTTTTATGATGCGTGGGATCGAGTGCAGACACTCCTGAATCGAGTCATGGCAGCGCCAGTCCTTGGCCCCGATCAAGTAGTGGTGCTTGGTGATCGGGCGGCAGATCTCAACGATCGGCGTTTCCTGGAACGCATCGGTGCCGATCACGGCTTGCGGCACTTGACCGGTGATGCAGATGAGCGGGATGCTGTCCATCTTGGCGTCGGCGATCGCGGTGACGAGGTTGGTCGCACCCGGTCCGCTGGTCGCCATGCAGACGCCGACCTCGTTGGTCGTGCGCGAGATGCCTTGGGCCGCGAAGCCTCCACCCTGCTCATGGCGAGGGAGAATCGTGCGGATCTCGTCGCTGAACTTCCGCAGCGCCTGGTGCAGCGGCATGCTGCATCCGCCCGGATAGGCGAAGATCGTTTTCGTGCCCATGCGAACGAGGCACTGGATCACAATGTCAGCCCCATTCAGGGCGGTCTGGGTTTCGGTGGTCGGTGTGGCAGCCACGGGCAAGGCCCCTCGGCAATCGGTGAATTGGCGGGAAGTGCTGAACAGCTCATCACTTCCACAGAGCAAATCGTGAGGACAGACCCCCATATCGCTCGTCGGGTTCAGGAGAACCCGGAAGTCCAGAAGTGTACCCCGAAATCGCTCCTATAACGAGTCCTCCAGTCCAAAAGGCATCACTTTCCGAATGTGACATGCCATTTAGATCCACTTGGATCGATGGTGCGGGGCTTTCCCCGGGATGGCATCGGTGTTCGTCTGATTCCGTGTTCGGGGAGGACGCGGTTCCGGAGATCGAGCGGCAGCGGATGTCGGTCACGAACGGAGCAACCGGCTCCCATGTCCGCACTTCCCCTCGGCACAGGCGAGCGTGGAGTGCGCCCATGATCGCCCGGAGAATCGAGCGAACCGGAAATCCGACCCGGCGGATTGTGAATCGGCGAGGATCGCTTGTACAAAGGGGCACCAGACCGTGGCCCACGCCCCGTTCTTCCGCGAAGTCACGCCTGCCTTTACGGCCCACCACCATGCCACTTCACGGCAGCCCGGTTCACGGGTTCGAAGCCTTTGACGAGCTGCTTCGCAGCTTTGTCTTGCAGCACGCGGTGCCGGGGGCGGCGCTGGCGGTGGGGCGCGCGGGGGAGTTGCTCTATGCAAGGTCGATCGGGTTCGCCAACTCCGAGGAAAAGATTTCGGTGGAGCCGCACTCGCTGTTCCGCATCGCGAGTCTCTCCAAGCCAGTCACCGCCGTCGCGATTCTCCAGCAGGTGGAGCGCGGGAATCTGACGCTCGACACCCGCGTGTGGGAGTGGTTGATGCTCGATGAGCCGACCGATCCACGTTGGAAGCTGGTCACGGTGCGGCATCTGCTTCAGCACACTGGCGGATGGGACCGCAGCGTGAGCTTCGACCCGATGTTTAAGTCCGTCGAGTTCGCCTCTGAGGCCGGAACGCCGCCCCCCGCGCGGCCCGCCGAGATCATTCAGGCGATGCTCAAGCGGCCGCTCGACTGCGATCCGGGGACGAAGTACGCCTACTCCAACTTCGGGTATTGTTTGCTCGGGCGGGTGCTGGAACGCCTCTCCATCGCCGATGGTCGCAGCTATGAGCAGATCGTCCGCGACGAGGTGTTCGCCCCGGTGGGAGCTTTATCTCCGCGCATCGGTCGCACGTTGACGACGAGTATCGACGAGGTGCGGTACTCGATGCCGGTGATCGAGGGGGAATCGCCGGTGCGGGAGGACTCCGTCTTCATGCCCGATGAGAAAGTTTCGCCCCCGTACGGAGCGTGGCACCTGGAAGCGATGGACTCGCACGGCGGTTGGATCGCCTCGGCCCCGGACCTCGTGCGGTTCGCGATGGGCTGTGATGAGGCGGCTGTGGAGCCGACCTCGAATCGCCAATCTTTGCTCACGCGCCCCATGATCGACGAGATGTTCTCCCAGCCGACCGACTACACTGTCAAGGAGCCGGACGTGTGGTACAGCCACGGCTGGAACGTCCGCATGACCGGCAGTGGCACCGGGCGGAACACGTGGCATCTCGGGGCACTCGATGGCACCTCAACGATTCTCGTCCGGCGGTCGGACGGGATGACGTGGGCGGTGCTGTTCAACATGCGGAAGAACGCGAAAGGCGAGGAACTCGCCCGGCTGATCGACCCGCTGGTGCATGTCGCGGCGGACGCCGTCCTGGCTCCGTCGTGACGCTCGCCCGAGCGTGGGTGCCCGACGCAGAGTCGTCTGACGCCGTCCGTCTGGCAATACAAACACGACATCACTCGGGGGGCTGACGCCGCCCCGCTCGCCATTCTTCTCTTCTCCACCTCCCTTGCTCACCGAACAATCCACCTGGCGACGCTCCCTCTCCACCGCCATCCGCGATGTGGCCACTTTGCTGCGCGAGTTGGAACTCCCGCAAGACTTGGCCGACTCCACCTCCGAAGCCACACATTCCTTCCCGGTCCTCGTCCCGCGCAGCTTCCTGGCCCGCATGCGAGTCGGCGACCCGCACGACCCTCTGTTGCGGCAGGTGTTGCCCGTGGCCGAGGAGAGTCACGACACACCTGGATTCGTCATCGATGCGGTCGATGACCAAGCCGCGCGAGTGGCACCGGGACTACTGCATAAGTACGAAGGCCGCGTGCTGTTGATCGCTGCCGGGTCGTGCGCGGTGAACTGCCGGTACTGCTTTCGGAGGCATTACCCGTATGGCGAGGAGCCGCGCCGACTCGATGACTGGGAGCCAGCCATCTCCGCCATTGAGCGAGACTCGACCATCCATGAAGTGATCCTCAGCGGCGGTGATCCGCTGCTGCTGCCGGACGAGAGGTTGGCGGTGTTAGTCGAACGCCTGGAGCAGATCGAGCATCTGACACGGCTGCGAATTCACTCGCGGTTGCCGATTGTGCTGCCGGATCGGGTGAACCCGGAGTTGATCGAACTGCTGCGGGGGAGCCGCCTGCAACCGATCATGGTGGTGCATGCGAACCACCCGCACGAGATCGCGGGCGACTGTGCCGAGGCACTCCGCAGGCTGGTCCGCTGCGGCATCCCGACGTTGAATCAAGCGGTGCTGCTGCGGGGGGTGAACGACCATGCCGACACGCTGGCCGACCTGTGCGAGCGACTCGTCGACCTGGGGGTGCTGCCGTACTACCTGCACCAGCTCGACCGCGTGGCAGGCACCGCTCACTTTGAAGTCCCCGAAGCCACGGGACTGGAACTGATTGCCCAGTTGCGAACGCGACTCCCCGGTTATGCCGTGCCGCAATTCGTTCGGGAAGTCGCTGGCCAGGCGAGCAAGATGCCGATCACGCCAAGCGTGTGACGCCCCCGTGGGACGGGCCCATTGGCCCGTCCGTGTCGGTGGCAGATTTCTGCGTAACCGGTGGTTCGGCTCTCGCAACCTCGAACCACCCACGAGTCGCGTCGCACCGGCGACTTCGGAGAAGTCGCGGATCATGGGGCGGTCGCTCCCCGTTACCGTTTCACCCCGCGATGCGGGTCTTCGTCGGAGGGCGTGTCGTCGATCCGGATCAGGTAGTTGTCCTTCCCGGTGTGCTTGACCTCGTACATCGCTTCATCGGCCTTGCGGAGCATCTCCTCCACCGGACGCGGGTGCAGAAACACCACGACGCCCAGGCTGAACGTGACAGGCCAATCAGCGTCCTTGACCATGGCCCGTAGTTGGTCGTGGACTCGCTGGGCGACGATCTGTATGTTCTCTGAGGATATCTCTGGGAGCAGCAGAGCGAATTCGTCGCCGCCCAACCGAGCCACCGCGTCATAGCTGCGGACGCTCTGGCGCAGGCGTTGGGCGACGGCCATCAACAATTCGTCGCCTGCGAGATGGCCGCGCGTGTCATTGAACTGTTTGAAGTGGTCGCAGTCGATGAATCCAATGGCGACCGACCCGCCCATGCGAGAACCGCGATTGAGTTCATTCTTGACCCGATCGACGAACCCGCTGCGATTGAGAATGCCGGTCAGGGCATCGGTCCCCGCCGCGAGATGGGCCATCTCGATTGTCGTGTGCAGGCGGTTCACCAGCAGTCCGAAGGCCAGTGCGATCGTGGTCCCCAGGATCGCCGAGTTTTGGTCGACCTTAGCCAGTGGCATCTGCCCCATCAAGGCCAGCGCATACCAGCCGAGAATGGAAACCAGCGAGGACAAGACCGCCCCCGGCCAACCCAGCATCCAAGACGCCGCCGCAATCTGTGGGAGAGACAGAGCGATCGCCACAGC
>JAYTWO010000118.1:0-29190 GCA_043743415.1 Planctomycetota bacterium | reverse complement strand
CGGACGCTCGCAGGGGCCGAACCCTGAAGGGGTCCCACACAGGGGCACGCGGGTGGACAACCCCTTCAGGGTTGAGTTCCCCGGACCACGTTTCCCAGGGTGCGCTCCTGCGTCGCGACCCTGGGCTGGGATGTGAAACCCCTTTGGGGTACAGAGGTCTCCAGACCACCGAAATTTTCGCAGCGTGCGCAAATTTGTGACGTGAGCACATGGAGTCGTGGCAGAGAGAGGCATGCTGCGGGCTCCTTGACACGCTGTGGATTCGAGTCCATAAGAGTATTTCGGCTGGGACACTCACAACAAGGCGAGTGCCTCGTCAGGACTCGGAATCGGGGTTGGAGTTCAGGATTTAGCCTACTCCTGAGCAGCCTAAAGGCTGGACTCCAACCCTCCATCAAGCCGCGACAAGGGGACCCATGACGGAAAACACTCTCGCCATCGGCCCGACGGGACGCTTGCGGTTGCGCCACGACCCCGAGGCGGGCGGCACCGAACTCCCCGAGTCGTTGTTGCATCCGTTGCGGGAGGCACTGGCGGAGTCGACGGCTGCGGGGTTGGTCGCCTTGGCGGGTGAGTCCTGGCCGGTGGAGTTGCCCGCGACGTTCGCGTTCTGGCGGAGTTGGGTGCGGCTGTTCTTTCGCACGGCCTGCCACTCGGAGAGCGAACCGGGGGCAGCGTGGCGGACGTTGCCTGCTCCCTCGAACGATGAACTCGCGAGACTGGTGGCCTCCGCACCGCCGATGGTCGGACTGGAGTACGTCACTGCTTCCGCGTTGAGACAGTCGTGGGAGGAACTCTGCGAGCATGTCGCCGAGCAGTCGACAGCTGATCCGAAAGGTCCAGGAGCGTGGCTGCACCGCGTGAACCCGCTGGCGCATCTGGTGGGAAAGGTGACGTTTCATCTGGCGGAGAACAAACGCGACCCGGACCGGCCCTTTGCGTTCCTGGCGACGTTTGCCCACAAGCTCTCGGCTCAGTCCAAGCCGCAGCATCGACCGCTGGCCGAAGCCCTGAAGCAATCGGTCGCAGCACACGACCTCGAACAGTTGGAGCGACTGTTGGAGCCGGTGCGACGGGCGGCGGAGCAGTCTCCGTTGGTGGCCGATTTACTGAAGTCAAAACGTCTGTTTGCGGCGCAGGCTTGGACGGCACCCGAAGCGTATCGGTTCCTGCAAGAGTCACCGTCGATGGAGGCGGCAGGCGTGGTGATTCGGCTGCCGAACTGGTGGTCGGCACGGCGTCCGACGCGACCACAGGTCAAGGTGCGACTGGGGGAAAAGCAGCCTTCGACGATGGGGTTTGACAGCCTGCTCGACTTCCATGCGGAGGTGGTACTCGAGGGAGAATCGCTGACTCCGGACGAACTGAAACGTCTGCTCTCCGAGTCGCCCGGGCTGACGCTGTTGCGCGGCAAGTGGGTCGAGGTCGATCAACAGAAACTGCAGCAGGCCCTCGATCATTGGCAGAAGGTGAGCGAGGCTCATCCGCGCGGCATGGAGATGATCCAGGGGATGCGACTGCTCGCCGGAGCGCCGATCGATCCCAGCGCGGAGGCGGATGACGAACAGGTCAACGAGTGGTCGGCGCTGGTGGCGGGAGACTGGTTGCAGACGACGCTGACGCGCATGCGAACACCCGACCCAGAAGGGGAATGCCAGCCGGGCCGCGACTTGCAGGCCACGTTGCGGCCCTATCAAGCGGAGGGTGTCCGCTGGTTGTGGTTCATGACCGAACTGGGGTTGGGGGCATGTCTGGCCGACGACATGGGGCTGGGCAAGACGATTCAAGTACTCGATCTCCTGTTGCAGCGTAAGCGAGCGGCGGGGAGGCAGAAGTCGCCGCCGAGCTTACTCGTGGTTCCAGCTTCGCTGATCGGCAATTGGAAGCAAGAGGCAGCGAAGTTCGCCCCCACGCTGCGGGTCTGCCTCGTGCATCGCTCGGAGATGGAGGCCGACGAGTTGGCCCGCCGGACGCGCGACCCGGCAACTGGCTTCGCGGAGTATGACCTCGTGGTGACCAGTTATGGCATGGTGCGGAGGCAGCCGTGGTTGGAGCAAATGAAATGGTCGCTGATTATTCTCGATGAGGCCCAGGCGATTAAAAACGCTGGGTCGGCACAGACGCGGGCGATTAAGAAGCTCACGGGCCAGCGACGGATGGTGATGACCGGGACTCCCATCGAGAACCATGTCGGGGAGTTGTGGTCGCTGTTCGACTTCTCGTCACCAGGTTTATTAGGATCGGCAGGGGAATTCCAGCGCTATGTCAAGCGGCTCAACAAGCAGCAGAATGGGCAGGCGTTCGCGGGACTTCGCCGACTGGTGCAGCCATATATTCTGCGGCGGCAAAAGTCCGATCCGACGATTGCGCCTGATCTTCCGGACAAGATCGAGATGCGGACCGAATGCGGGCTGTCGTTGCCGCAAACAGTGTTGTATGCCAAGGCGGTGGAAGACCTGCAGAAGCAACTGAAGGAGAAGTCCGGCATGGAGCGGCGGGGATTGGTGCTGACGGCTCTGATGCAGTTCAAACAGATCTGTAATCACCCGTCACAGTTTCTGCGCGAGGTGGACTTTCATCCCGATCACAGTGGCAAGTTCTTAAGGCTCGGGCAACTCTGCGAGCCGATCTTTGAGCGGCAGGAGAAGATGCTGGTGTTCACGCAGTTTCAATCGCTGTGTGATCCCTTGGCGGAGTTCCTGGCGTCCCTGTTTGGCCAACCGGGACTAGTGCTGCATGGGGGAACGCCGGTCAAACGTCGGAGTGAATTGGTGAAGGAGTTCCAGAATGACCCCGCACGGCCGTTCTTTGTGATCTCATTAAAGGCCGGGGGCAGTGGACTGAATCTGACAGCGGCGTCGCATGTCGTGCATTTCGACCGCTGGTGGAATCCCGCCGTGGAGAACCAGGCCACCGACCGCGCGTTTCGCATTGGCCAGAAGCGGAATGTTCTCGTGCATAAGTTCGTCTGTCGCGGCACGATTGAAGAGCGGATCGATGCCATGATCAACGACAAGCGGGCCGTGGCCGATCAAGTCCTCGACGGGGAGGGGGCACCGAAGCTGACCGAGATGCCCGATGACGAACTGCTGAAGTTCGTGGCCCTCGACCTCGGTCGAGCGACGACCGACAGCAGCGATGGGACGACTGCGAAGAAGCATGTGGAACGACGCTCCGTGTCGTAATTCACGACGCGGAGCGTTGTGCCTTGTGAACCATGCTCCGCTGCACAGAGCCTTCGCGTCGCAGTTCAACGGGTGTGTGCATCAGAAAAGTAGGCAGCAATTCCATGCGGCGCGTCATGATTCCAGGGTGAACCATTCCAGGGTGAGCCGCAGATGAACACAGATGAACACAGATGAAGAGACTCAACAACGCGAGGGCATCGCCCCGATCCAGCCTTGTTCCGCTTTGATCGGTGTTTCTTTGCCTTGAGCTGCCTTGATTTGTCTTGATCTGCGTTCATCTGCGTTCATCTGCGGCTCACCCACTCCGAGTTTTCTCCCAGTCCAGTCTCTGCCAGCCGTATGCCAAGAGAGCCAGAATCGAAGCGCCCTGTCGCCGCAGTGGCGTTTTTTACCACTGCCTACTTTTCTGATGCACACACCTCAACGGGGCCTTCCCAAATCAGGCTTGCAACTTCAAACTCTGTCACTGTAAATTCCAGATCGATTAATCCGCTCTGGGCGGATGAAATGGAGTTCAACCTCGGGGGAGCGTAGCATGTCGTGGTATCAGCAGTGGGCACCGTATGTTTCAGTTGGCCAGAAGATCGCCCTGGGGCACGCCGCGGCCAAGAAACTGGCCAAGAAAGAAGGCCGGGCCGCCAGTCCCGTGACGCTGGACGGGAAGAAGATCGCCAAGACGTTCTGGGGCCTGAAGTGGTGCGAGAATCTGGAGCGGTATCAGGATATCTCGAATCGCTTGCCGCGCGGGGCGACCTACGTCCGCAATGGTTCGGTGTCCGACTTGGTGATTGAGCCCGGACGGGTGCGGGCGATCGTCGGGGGCTCTGAAGCCTATACGATCGAAATCAAGATCCAGACTCTCAAGCCCGCCGTGTGGAAGTCCATCAGCAATGAATGTGCGCAGGAGATTGACTCGCTCCTCGATCTGCTCCAGGGGCGATTCAACGAAGGGGTCATGCAGCGCCTGACGCAAGCGGATGGCGGGCTGTTCCCGCGCAGCAACGAAATCAAGATGAGCTGCAGTTGCCCCGACTATGCCACGGTGTGCAAGCATGTCGCGGCAGTGTTTTACGGCGTCGCGGCCCGACTGGACACGCAGCCGGAGTTGCTGTTCAAACTGCGGAACGTCGACCACCTGAAACTCATTCGCCAGGCGACGACGGCAGCCAATCTGGATCAGGCGTTCGGTGCTGCCGACGGGTCGACTCTGTCGGACGGCGAACTGGGGGACATCTTCGGGATCGAAATGGAGACACCGAGTCCGCGTGCCGGGAAGCGATCACCCAAGCGGGCGACGACTCGACAGAAGGCTGCCAAGTCGCAGCCCGCAGCCATCGTCTCCCCGAAGCGAGTGAAGAGCGCCACCAAGCCGGTCGCCACTCCCGAGGTCGTTTCGACCCAGAAGCCCCGGGCGAAGAAGACTGCGGTGACGGCCGCCAAGAGTTCGGTCCGTTCGAAGCCATCGGCCTCCCAGGCATCGGTCCAACCGCAGGTGTCCGCGACGAAAGTGAAGGTGTCTGCGACCCTCCCCGTCACGAAAGCGGCACTGACCTCCAAACCCAAGGCCCGAAAAACTGCCCAGACTTCGCCCGTCCAGCAGAGCGTGCCGAAGAAGACTTCCGGCAAGGCACGTACGCCCACACCAAAGAAGTAGGTCAGGGCCACTCGAGCATTCCACGATGGCCCGTCCGCTCCGGCATTGGGCGTGTCTGGGCAGGACAGTGTTTGGCAGCCCATCGGGGCGGGTTCGGAGGTTGTGAGTCGCGCAGGGGCGAGTCGCGGAGGGGCGTCGCCTACGAACGAATTGCGGCTGCCAATGCCGTCTCGATCTCTGGATGCAGGAATTGATATCCCACGGCTTTCAAGCGAGTGGGAATCACGCGAGTCGAACCGAGCAGCAGTTCATCGGCCATCTCTCCAAATGCCAGCCGGGCCATGAAGGCGGGAAGAGGGAGGACCGTCGGGCGATGCAGGACGCGGCCCAGTGCCTTCGTAAACTCGGCGTTCGTCACCGCTTGGGGAGCGACCGCGTTCACGGGGCCATGCAGGTCGGTGTTCTGCACGGCGAAGCGATAGATCCGAGCCGCCTCATCCACGGTCAGCCAACTCATATATTGCGTGCCAGCCCCGACGACCCCGCCCACGCACATCTTGAATGGCAGCAGCATCTTGGCCAGCGCCCCACCCGCAGCGCTCAACACCACTCCCATCCGCACGTTGACAACGCGTACTCCCGCTAATCGAGCCGGGTCTGTGGCGGCTTCCCAATCGCGACAAACCTCCGCCAGAAAGCCCGAGCCGACCGGGGAGTCTTCTTTCAGTTCCTCGTTGCCGCGATTGCCATAGAAGCCAATTGCACTCGCGCACACGAACGTCTTGACCGTTCCCCTGCTGGCTGCAGCGGCCTCGGCCAACAGTCGAGTACCGATCACGCGGCTGTCGCGAATGCGTTGTTTTTGCGCAGCTGTCCAGCGCCGATCGCCGATGTTTTCACCCGCGAGGTGGACGATGACCTCAATGCCATCGAGCGTTCCCGGTGGCAGTTTCGCGGCAGGATCCCACTGTCGCTCCGAGGCATTGCGGGGAGTCCGACGGGTCAGGGTCACGACCTCATGCCCGTCCAGTTTCAGCAGGGGGACCAGCTTCGATCCCACCAGTCCCGTGGCTCCCGTCACGATGATGTTCATGAGGGTCTCCTGCTCCATGGGGTGTCTACTCATCGGATGTCTGACGAGTTCATGATATCAGAGTTTTCCGCTCGTGACTGAATTTCAGCAGGCGTGTGAGACGGGATGCCTCTTCCTCCCGACGAATTGACGTATCCACACATGCACCAGGGCGTGATCCAATCACGCCCTGGTGGTTTCTCATTCTTGAGGGGATACCAATTAATACTATGCCAACAACGCCAGACGTTGACGCAGCGCACTCATCCGCCGCGACAGGTCCGACTCGTGCGAGACCCACACCGAACGCGACTGCTCAAACGCGGTCGCTTCGATCTCAATCGCACGACCATGACCTGCGACCTCGCACCGCAACCGGTGCAGCTCAGTGGCGAGCGCTGTGGGAAAAGTCAGGATGGCGTTCATGTTCGCACCCTCTCTCAGACTCTCGTGAACACGCGGTTCGTACCAACCATTGGCCGAACTCGTCGTATCACCGACAGGGTCTCTGCTCATTCGATCGGCGTCATCCGCCGCTCGGAATCGGTCAATGAGGGCTCTAGGAAAGATTTGCGGGGCAGTGAAGGTCTACCGATTGCGTAATCGTTCCCGGCTGCGCAATCGCTACCGCTCCCATCGGTTGATCCGGCTTGGTAGGCTGTAGGACGGGCGTCCTCGCCCCCGCCCGTGCGACGCACAACCTCCACTGACCGCCCCGATGGGCAGCCGAACACCTTTCTACTGGCCTTCCTTGCGGAACGGGTCCGCCTGGAAATGCCGTCCGCCTTTCACTTTCCCTGGCTCCCCATGAATCCCATCCGCCATTGGTCGTTCTCCTCCAGCCACCAACTCGCGTTCGGTTGGGGGGCGGTGCGCGAGCTGTCAGCTGCGGCGCGGCGTTACGGTTGGAAGCGAGTACTGGTGCTGACGGACCCGGTGATCTCGGGGCTGCCGATGCTGGAGTCGGTGAACGAGCAACTCCGCCGCGCCGGGGCCGATCCGATCCTGTTCGATGGCGGTGAACCCGAGCCCTCGGTGGCTGCTGCCCAGCGCGGGATCGACGCCGCCCGCGAGTGCCAGCCGGACGCCATCATCGGCCTGGGAGGCGGCAGCAACATCGACCTCGCCAAGATGACGGCAGTCGTTGCCCGCCACGGAGGCACGCCGCAGGATTACTTTGGCTTCGACAAAGTCCCCGGCCCGGTGCTGCCCCTCATCGCCATCCCCACCACGGCGGGCACCGGCAGCGAGGTCTCGCACTCCTCCGTCCTAACCGACACTGACCACGCCGTGAAGGTCAGCACGCAGAGCCGCTACCTGCGACCGCAACTCGCCATCGTCGACCCCGAGTTCACGCTCTCCTGCCCCCGCAAGGTCACTGCCGACAGCGGCATCGACGCCCTGACGCACGCCATCGAAGGCTACACCAACACGCGGTCACAAGACCTCTCCATCCCGCTCGACGAGCCGTTCGCCTATGAGGGCAAGAACCCCCTCAGCGACCTCTTCGCCGAGCGGGCCATCCGCCTGATCCACCGCTCACTCATCCCAGCTGTCGAGTCGCCGAGCGACCGCCTGGCCCGCGAGGAGATGGCCCTCGCGGCGACGCTGGCTGGGATGGCGTTTTCAAACAGCGGCGTGGCCCTCGTGCATGCGATGGAGTACCCGCTGGGCGGGGCCGTGCATTGCACACACGGCGAGGGGAACGGGCTGCTGCTGCCGCATGTGATGCGGTTCCTGCGCGAGGTCCGCTCGAAAGAGTTGGCCGAGATCGCGGGGTTCCTCGGCGTCGACACGCGCGGCATGACTGAGACCGAAGCCGCCGACTCAGCCATCCTGGCCGTCGACACTCTTCGTGAACGCATCGGCGTCCCCGGTCGTCTATCCCAACTCCACGTCACTGCGGAGCAACTGCCCCAGCTAGCCCACAAGGCGGCCAGCATCACCCGCCTGATGCTGCTGACTGCGAAGCGCCCCACCGCAGCGGAGATCCTGGATATCTACCAGCGGGCGATGTAACCCGCCTCACGACCTCTGGGGACGCTTGTTGTTCGTCAGCCAAGCCTGTTGACGTTGACTCATGGGATGGGCTTGCCATGGGGCGCTTCTCGCGAAACAATAATGACGGAGTTGTGTCGGTGCGATGCGAGGGAGTTGGATGATGCAGCCGACAACTGCTCGGGATTTCCTGAGAGTCTCTCTTCAACGACTCACGGCTGCTGAAGAAATCATGGAAGTCCTGCGACTCACCCTGGAAGCACAATACATTGGGGGCTACTCGGTGGAATGCTCCCTGAAAGCTCTCATTCTGGAGAAAACTGCGGAACCGGATCGACCAGATGTGCTCCATCAATTGACACATGGTGCCACCTATCATCGGGCGGAAGTTCTCTTCGACAGGCTGAGAGAACGAGGCGTGTTTAAGACTGTCGAGTTGGCCAAGCGAATGCGTCGATTCGACTGGACGACTGATCTGCGGTACGAGACGGGGCGAAAAGACACCGGCGAGACAAATGGTTTGCTTCGCACCGCGAGAATCATCTACGACTGGGTTCAGGAGCAAATCCCATGACGACCGCCACGAAGCCTACTTGGGAAGCCAAACGCACTTCCGAAACCAGGAGTGTCGAATCTCTGTTGCGACAGCAGTTCCAGCAAGCCGACGCCTACCGCTACAACTCGGCCTCCCTTCGAGTCCGAGTGATCGATCCGCAGTTCGAGGGGATGTCGCGTGAACAGCGAGACGCGATGGTTGAGCCGTACCTCGACATGCTGCCTCCCGAGACGCAGAGAGACATCATGACTCTGTTCACATTTTCGCCCTCAGACCTGAATCGCTCACCGCCGAAGTTGAGGCAAGGCATGCTCAACACCGAGTTTGAAGACCCGAGTCCGTCGATGCTCTGATGGAGTGACGAACTAGCCCACAAGGCGGCCAGCATCACCCGCCTGATGCTGCTGACTGCGAAGCGCCCCACCGCAGCGGAGATCCTGGATATCTACCAGCGGGCGATGTGATCGGCGGGGTGGCCCGGACGCCGCTTGGGGCGACTGGGTCACGCAGGAACCAAAGGGGTTGGATGGCGAGCCTGTCCGCCGTCACCTCTTGTGACTCTGCCACCCAGACACTCCACGCAATGTCTGGGCGATGGCGTCGTCAGTGAGATTCGTGGACGGGGTGAACTGCGGTCTCGCTCTGGTTCGTCTCCACGGGGGGACTACCGGCGCTCCCCATACGCTCGAATCGCCTCGGGGTAGGCCTCGCACTCGGCGGCGAAGACGCGCCGGGCGAGGGTGTCGGCGGCGTCACCCTCCAACACCGGCACCACCTTCTGCACCACAATTGGCCCGTGGTCGTACTCGTTGTCGACCAGATGCACCGTGCAGCCTGACACCTTACAGCCGCGAGCGAGGACCGCCTCGTGAACGTGGTGCCCGTACATCCCCTGACCACAGAAGGAGGGGATCAGGGCCGGGTGGATGTTCATCACCCGCCCCTCGAAATCGGCCGGGACTTCGATTCGCGACAGGAACCCGCCGAGGATGACGAGGTCCACACGGGCTGCGCGGCAGCGGGAGAAGATGGCTTCGCTGAAGGCGGCCACGCTGGGATACTTTTTCGGCGACACGACCTCGCACGCGTGCCCGCGAGTTGCGGACCGCGCCACTCCGTCACACGGACGACTCGCCAGGACCAACTCCACCGATGCCTCCAACTCTCCGGCAGCGATTTTGTCGAGCAGGTTGCTGAGCGTGCTGCCGCCGCCGGAGATCAGGACTGCCAGTCGCAGGGGGGGCATGAATCAGGGTCCGGGGGATGAGGGTTGCAGAGGAAGTGAGTTTATCTCGTCGAGGGATTTTGACCACGGAGACGGGGAGACGGATCCTGTCTCTCAAGGTGCCTCTCAATCCCGAAGGGATGTCAGCCAATAGCCGGTGGTGAGCGCAGCGTCACCACCGGCTCAAGTCCCGCAGTCGATATTGTATCCCGGAGGGATTCCAGCGGCTTGGTGCGTGAACACGTTCGCAGGGGCTGCACTCCCTCAGGGAGAGAATGACGCTCGGAAATTGTTGTCCGGTGGTATCACTGCGCTCAACCACCGGCAATGGGCTGTGACCCCTCCGGGGTGGAGGACGCGGGCTCTCCCGCGTGATCCACGTCCGAGGGGGCCACCACAGCGGGAGCCTCAATGACTGCGGTCTGAAGTTCTGGTGATGCCACACCCTCAGGTGAAGCAGCCTCATGCGGAATCGGGATCGACCAGAACAGTCGCAGCAACCCCATCAACCCGGCAGTGCCTCCAATCGCCACGACACTCAACCCCGACAAGAGGACCCCATCGCCAAACAATCGACGCACCGCGAACGATGTCGCGCGGTCGACCCCGGCTCCGGCCCCGAACGTCGCGATGTCGACCTCGAACATCCAAATCCAGCGCCACGTAAACATCACGAGTATCGCCGCCAGAGCCAGAAACGGACCATAGGGCACCGCTGACTCGCGCGAGATGCGGCGAGCCAGCGGTCCGAGCAGCAGTGCCAGCAACGGGGCGATGAAGAAGGCGATTACCGTCGCCTGCCACCCCAGGAAGGCCCCGATCATGGCCATCAGCGTCACATCTCCGGCCCCCATCGCGGGTCGACCCAGGACCAGCCCCGCCACCTTCCGAATCAGAGCCGTCAGACCGGCTCCCACCATCGCCCCGACTCCACTCCAGGCCAGACCGTGCCAGTGATGATGCGACTGAATCCACTTCGGGATATACGGCCCGCGCAGCTGGGGAACCTCTTCGTTCCAGTCCACCCACAGATGCTCCATCTGGAGTTGTCCCGAGAGCGTCGCGGCAGTCACGGCGAGTACGAGCCCCCACTGGACCACGAAGTTCGGGATGTAGAGCGAGGCCAGGTCAGTCGCCGTGATGACCAGCAGCAGCCCCAGGCAGACCGAGTGAAACACGATTCGCCAGTCCTGCCAGAGCGCATCGGGGCGAACCACGGGTGTCACCTGACACTGCAACTCACGCATGGAGAACGCCAGTGCCGCCCCGAGAAGTAATCCGACCAGCGTCATGATCTCTGGCCAGCGGCGGACCGGGGTGTCGCACGCCACCATCGCTGGCCGAGTCAGGGTGGCACAGACCACAGCGGTGACGAAAGCGCCCACCACTGACCAGGCAGTCGAGGGTGATGTGGTGAACAGTCTTGGAAACCAAGTGAGCACGAGTGAAAGTCTCTCTCCGGAAATCAGACTCCAGCGAGTGGCAGACGTGAGTCTGTCAAGTCGCGACCAGTCACCACGCGCCGTTTTCGAACTGGCGAAGGTCGATTCACGGCAGACTCACGTCTGCCGCTCGCTGTTTACCCATCGAGCTGTCCCCAGTCCGGCAGGATCAGGTCTGGCTTGATGATCGACTTGATCGTCGAGCGCTGGGCCACCTTGACTCCCTTGCCGCCGCGACTGGTGACGGAGTACTTCATCTGGCCGAAGCTCATCGGCTTGTCGTTGTCGTTGATGACCTTCAAGGTGTCGGAGGGGCGCGACATCTTCATCGCTCCGAGCAACACATCCCCCGCATCGAGCTTGATCCCGCGCACGCCCTTGCCCGCTCCAGAGAGGACTGGCACATCGGTCACCGAGAAGTGAATCAGCCGCGCGTCGCGCGAGATCAGGAACACCGTGTCCGTCTCCTCCACCAACTCCACATGCACCACCTTGTCCTTGTCGACCAAGCGGCAGTACCGCCGCCCGGCCTTTGTCGAGGGCAACCGGAACGACGACAGCGACAGCCGCATCACCTGCCCGCTGGCCGTCACGATCAGCAAGTACGGAGCGGGGGCCGGTTGGTCGTCGACTTCGGTATCGGGCGGCGTGAACCGCGTGTCGGTGCTCAGGGCGGCGAAGAGGCTCGCCCCGTCGCTCAGCCGGATATGCTTCGCCAGCGGCTCCCCGTACCCCGTACTGGCCGGGATCTGCTCGGCGGGGAGCGTGTACGCCGTCCCGTCGCTGCTGAAGAAGATCGCGTTGTCGAGCGTGCTGCACGGCAACACCGTCAGCAGTTGATCCCCCTCGCGCATCCGCAGCTTGTCGAGCGTCGATATCTTCCCGATCCGCCGCACCCAGCCCTCGGTCGACAACACGATGTGTGTGTTCTCGCGGATGATGTACGCCTGCGGATCGTACTCGCTGATCTCGTCCGATGTCCCCAAGGCGGTGCGGCGTTTGCCACCCAGTTCCTCGCCGATCTGTTCCAGTTCCTTGCGGACCTCGCCCCACAGCAGCTTGTCGCTCGCCAGGATCTTGCGGATGCGTTTGGCCTCCGTCTCCTTCTCGTGCAGCTCTTGTCGGATGCGACCGATCTCCAGTTGCGAGATGCGATACAGCTGGAGTTCGAGGATGGCGTCGGTCTGCTCCCTGTCGAGGGGGAACGCCTTCATCAGCTTGTCGGCGGCATCCGATTTGCCATCGCTGGCCCGGATGATTTTGATCGCCTTATCGAGGCCATCGAAAATAATCTCGAACCCTTTGAGGATATGAATTCGCTTTTCGAGTTGTGCCAGCAGGAACTCATACCGCCGCCGCACCGTGACGAGTCGAAACGTCAGGAAGTGCTTGATGATTTCAATCAGCCCACAGCGTTTCGGCCCCAGAACCCCATGCTCATCCGGGACCAGGCACGTCGCGTTGTAGGCAAAGTTGTCCTCCAGCCGCGTGTGCTTGAACAGGTACGCCATCACCGCTTCGGGATCGGCTCCGCTCTTGATCTCGACGATGATCCGCAGTCCATGCTCATCGTCCGACTCATCCGCGACATCGACCAGTTGTGGTAGCTTGCGCGAGTCCCGAATCTCGCCCAACGAACTCATCAGCGGGCCGGTCTCGACGCCATAGGGGATCGTCTGGATCACGATCCGGTGCGGAATCTCCCGGCCCTTCTCCTTGTCGAGCGCCCACTCCGCCCGGACCTTGATCGTCCCTCGACCCTCCTCATAAATGGTGCGCAGTTCCAGACGGTCCGTGACGATCCGGCCTCCCAGCGGGAAGTCCGGGCCGCGCAGCTTCATCATCACCTGGGCCGTACTCGCCTCCGGTTCGTCGATCAGATACACAGCCGCCTTGATCGTCTCGGAGAGGTTATGCGGCGGCATATTCGTCGCCATGCCGACCGCGATCCCCGAGGCCCCGTTGACGAGAATATTCGGGAACCGCGCGGGTAGCACCACCGGCTCCTCTCGCGTCGCGTCATACGTGGCCCGCATGTCGACCGTCTTGTACCGCAGCTCGTTCATCAGCTGATCGGCGACCTTGGTCAGCTTGGCCTCGGTGTACCGCTCGGCTGCGGGAGGCAGGCCGATGATCGAGCCGAAGGTCCCCTGCCCGTTGACGAGTGGCTCACGCAACGAGAACGACTGGGCCATCCGCACCAGGGCGTCGTAGACGGAGACTGTCCCGTGCGGGTGGTAGTTACCGGTGGTCTGGCCGGTGATCTTGGCGCACTTGGTGTACTTGGCATCCGGGGTCAGGCCGAGATCCTCGTACATCGCATACAGGATGCGGCGCTGCACCGGCTTCAGACCATCGCGCACATCCGGCAAGGCCCGCGACATGATGACCGACATGGCATAGTTGAGATACCTCCGCCGCGTCTCGTCGCTGATCGAGACGAACTGAATGTCATCGGCCGGTTCATCACCGGACGGGGGGGCGGAATTGCGGGCAGCCATGCAGACCTTCTCCTGGTTCCCGGCCAGTCAGCGAACACGCTGTCCAGTCGGGGGCTTGGATTTTTGAGGATCAGTGGGGAAATGCAAGGGCCAGCGACTGGTGATGTCTGTTTCCGAAATACCCCACGCCCCGCGCCCGACTGCACTCGTCACCACTTCAAATCGCAAACCGCTCTTGACCTACCCCCCCACTTCCCGTTAATCCACCCGCAGAATCTGCCGCACTCGACTCGCATGGACTGGCGAGGAGAACGGTGGACAGGGCGTTCCCATGCGAAGTGCGAAATGGATTTCGTGGTGCGTGGCCAGCTTAATCTGGCTGGGGCAACCGTCCTGCGCGGATGCACAATGGGCCGCCACCAAGACCACCGGCATCTTCGAGATTCGCTCCGAGTACACCCTCGACGACAAAGACAGCCAAACACTGATCGCGCAAATCACGCAACTGCAAAGCGATGTCCAGAAGCTGTTGAATCTGGAGCCGCAGGACCGAGCGGTCGAGATCAGTCTGTTCAAGAATAAGACGACCTATCGAGAGCATCTGGCCCAACGCGTTCCGGAAGGGATGAACCGCCCGGCCCTGTTCGTGCAGGGATCGGACATGGGGCGGGTGTATGTCTACAAGCGCTGGGGCTTCGACACCGACCTGCGGCACGAATGCACGCATGCGGTGCTGCACAACGCTCTGCCGTACGTCCCGATGTGGATCGACGAGGGGCTGGCCGAATACTTCGAGGTCGTGGCCTCGAAACGCAGCACGGGCAACCCCCATTTGGGAAGCCTCAAGCGGGCCATCCTCTTCGGCTGGCGGCCCCAGATTGCCAAGCTGGAAGCGGCGGAAGATCTGGCCGACATGGGGGCGGACGAGTACCGCGAAGCGTGGGCTTGGGCGCACTTCATGTTGCATGGCCCGCCGGAAGTCCGGCAGGTGCTGAGCGACTATCTGTTTGACATTCAGTCCGGCGAAGACGCCGGGCTGTTGAGTGAGCGGCTCGCGGAAGCCGTACCTCAAGCGGAGATCCGGCTGGTGGAACACATTCGCAGTTGGCGCTAATCCGCGTCCGCTCACAGACCTCGGAGAAGTTCGATGACCCCATGGAAACGACTGCAACACGCCCTGGCTCTGGTCGCGGGGATCACGCTCGCGCTGCCCGCGCTGGCCTGGACCGAGGACGCCCAGCCGACCGCTCCGATCGCCAGAGTCCCGCAGGGGATCGTGCCGGATGTGGCCCTCACCCGCGATGGCTCATTCCGGGGCACGCTGGTCGATGGATTCCGCAAGCCGCTGGCCAAGACCAAGGTCATCCTCAAGCAGGACGGCCAGCTCGTGACCACCGTCCAGACCAACGACAAGGGCGAGTACACTCTGCCGGGACTCAAGTCCGGGGCGTACCAACTGGTCATCAAAGACCAGACCGTCGCGGTCCGCCTGTGGAAGGCCACAGCGGCTCCGGCCAAGGCGATGAAGCAACTCGACATGGCGTATGCTCCAGATAAAGTGGTGCGAGCCCAGATGGGATACCTCGACCCGGTGAACACGTCACTGCTGATTCTGGGAGTGACGGGCGTGATCTTGGGAGCGGTGGCCATCTCCGAGCTCAGTGTGTTGCAAGACGATGTCGATAAACTTCAGAGTCCGTGATCGAGTCGGGACAGCGAGTAACGGTGGAGAGCATCGTGAGTGAATTCCGTCGGGTGATGTGCGTCTGCTTGGTGGCAGCCAGCGGGCTGCTGACCAGTGCGGTCGAGATCTGCGCCCAGGCAGTCCCGTCGAAAACTCCCGCCACTCAGACACCGCAGGTTCACCCGTTGATTCCGGCCATTGCACTGGCCAAGACGGCATTGGCCAAAGTCGAGACCCTTTCCGACTATGAGGGGACGCTGACCAAGCGCGAGTTGATTGGGAACACCCTCAGGACGCAGATGATGCAGGTTCGCATCCGCGAGAAGCCGTTCGCGGTGTACCTGAAGTATGCCGCTCCGAACGAGGGACGCGAGGTGCTCTTTGACTCCTCGCAAGACCCGGCCAAACTGCTGGTGCATGAGGGGGCGGGCATCAAATCACTGGCCGGGACGCTGGCCCTCCCGATCAACGATCCCCGAGTGATGGCCGAAGCCCGGCATCCGGTGTCGGACCTCGGGCTGCGTCGGCTGGTCCACTTGGTGATTCAGCAATGGGAGTCGGAGTCGAAGTTCGGGGAAGTCGATGTCAAGTATTATCCCAAAGCCAAGATCGGGCGGATCGAGTGCGAGGCGCTGGAAGTCACTCACCCCCATCCCCGCCGACAGTTCCCCCACCACCAGTGCCGCCTGTTCATCGAAAAGGCCAGCGGCCTGCCACTGCGGGTCCAGAACTTCGGCTTCCCGCAGCAGGCCGGTATCGAGCCGCCCCTCATCGAGGACTATGCGTATACGGGGATGAAGACGAACCTGGGTTTGAAGCCCTTGGATTTCTCCCGGACGAATCCGGCCTATCGGTTTCAGTAGGTGCTGTCTGTGTCGGATGGGCCCATTGGCCCGTCCCCGATTGGTCCCCATTTGCCAAAGTGGGTGACATGGGGCGGGACGTTCGGCATCCCAACGGGGCGGTTTTCGGAAGAAGGACATCGATCGGGGACGGGCCAATGGGCCCATCCTACGACATCGGCGCAATCACTCCGCCCCCCGGTCCTATACGACCTCGGACCCTCGGCGTATACTAACGCCCTCTGGATGACGTGATCGCGGGACACCGGGCTGGCGTGGCCGGGTGCGATACCTGTGGTTCCTCTCTATCGGACTGGACGCATGGCGGCGACAATTCGAGGTCATTTACTGATTGCCGGTCCGCGTTTGAAGGATCCTAATTTCTTCAAGGCGGCCGTGCTGCTCGTCGAACATAACGACGAAGGGGCGATGGGCCTGGTCATCAATCGCCCCAGCTCCGTCACCGTCGCCAACGCCCTGGCCGGTCACTTTGATCTCTCTCAAGCCACCGGTTATGTGTATCAGGGAGGACCGGTCGAGCAGACGGCACTGTTCATTCTGCATAACTCGCAATCACTGGATCCCGACGAAACACCGATCATCCCCGAACTGTTCATCGGCAGTTGTGCCGAGGTCTTCGAAGAGGTCGTGCAGACTTCGCTCCTCGACCACTCGATCCGCTACCGCATCTTCTCCGGCTGTTCGGGGTGGGGCGCGGGACAGTTGGAAGCGGAACTGGTGCGGGGCGACTGGTTTGTCATGCGGTCCAACTTGGACTACGTCTTTGCAGACGACCCGTATACCGTGTGGGATGAACTCATGGAGCAGGTCCACAAGGCCCACCGCCTGCTCCCCAATCACCCCCAAAACCCGGAGTGGAATTAGTACCGCGTCAGGACTCCGATCCTGAGTCCTGGCAAGGCACTCGTCTCTCAGAAAGCCAGCGTTTGTGGAAGGACTCTCACTCATGTCGATCCCCCGTTTGATAGAGGTCCTCCTCCGTCGTCTGCCTGTGTTCGCGATTCTGTTTTCCGTGGCGAGCCAACTCCCCGCCGAGGACTGGCCGCACTGGCGTGGCCCGAACTCCAACGGCATCTCGACGGAGACCGGCTGGAACTTGAAACAACGGGGCAAGGGCGGCGTTCCCCCGTTGTGGAAGACCAACGTCGGCACCGGTTACAGCACCGTCTCCGTGGCCAGCGGGCGGCTGTATACGCAGGGGCATCGCAATGGGGAGGAGACGCTCTTCTGCTTCGACGCCGAAACCGGCGAAGAGAAATGGAAGCACACCTACAAGGCCCAACTCGTGGCCAACCTCCACAAGGGCGGCCCGGCTTCCACACCGACCGTCGCGGGAGAGACTGTCTATGCGGTCAGCCGCGATGGCCGACTTATGGCCCTGGAAGCGGCCACTGGCCAGCCGCTGTGGGAGCAAAGCCTGACGGAGCAGACCCAGACCAAGGTGCCCGAGTGGGGGTTCAGCTCCTCGGTCGTGATCGAGGGGAACCAACTGCTGGTCGAGTCGGGCGGCATCGCCAGCTTCGACAAGACCACTGGCAAACTCAACTGGCACGCCGGGCCACACAAGGTCGGCTACGGCTCGCCCGCGGTGTTCACCCATGAGAGCGATCGCTACGCCGCCAGTCTCAACAACCAGACGGTGCAGGTCGTGAACCTGGTGTCCAGCGAGGAGGTCGCCTCCAGTGAATGGCTCACCAGCTACGACACCAACTCGACCACTCCGATCGTCAGCGGTGACGAGATCTTCATCTCCACCGGATACGCTCGCGGGTGCGAATTGCTCAAGTTCGATGGCCACAGCTTGAAGCAGCTCTACGAGGCCAAGTCGATGGCCAACCACATGAACAACAGCGTGCTGTGGGAGGGTCATCTGTACGGGGTGAGCGGAAACTCGCATACCCCGAGCCAGTGTGCCTTGCGGTGCATCGAGTGGAAGACCGGTCAGCAAAAGTGGTCGCAGCGCGGCTGCGGGGCGGGGTCGCTGATCCTGAGTGACAGCAAGTTGATCGTGCTGAGCGATCGCGGTCAGTTGGCCATCGTGAAGGCCACTCCCGAGAAGTTCGATTCCCTCGCCGAGCAGGAAGTCCTGACCGGCGAGTGCTGGACTTCGCCAGTGCTGGCCAACGGGCGGATCTATTGCCGGTCGTCCGATGGCGATGTGGTGTGCCTGGATGTGAAGTAGCTACGTTCGCCAGAACGTGGGGGCACGGGACCAGTGGTAGACTTCCGAAGTCTGTTGGCACTGATTACGCCGAGAACGTTCGCCCACCTTCTGGCGAAGGTAGCTACGTTCGCCAGAACGTGAGGGCACGGAACCAGTGAGGGAATTCATGAATCGAGTCATGCAAGAGAATGGAGGGTGGGACAAGCTCGCTTCGAGCGCTGGCCCACCATGTGCGACGTTGTCCCCGGAAGAGGGTGGGCCTGCGCTCAGAGCGGCTTGTCCCACCCTACGGCTTCTGGCCATCGGCTGGGTGCTGGCCCTTCTCGCCGCCCCGCTCTCTGCCGCTGATTGGCCGCAGTTCCTCGGCCCGGACCGCACCGGCATCTCGACCGAGACCGGCCTCATCGACACCTTCCCCGCCAGTGGTCCGGAAGTCCTGTGGCGCGTCCCTGGGGGAGTCGGCATGTCCGGCATCGCCATCGCCGAGGGGATCGCGGTGACGCTGGTGCAGAAGGACGACCGCCAGTGGCTCGTGGCCCTCGATGCCGCCACCGGCAAACAGAAGTGGGCCAGGGATCTCGCCCCCGCCTATGAGAACGCGATGGGCGATGGCCCTCGCGCGACGCCGACCCTCATCGACGGCACAGCTTACCTCTACACCGGGGAGGGCATCCTCACAGCTGTCGACCTCAAGTCGGGCGACATCCGTTGGAGCCACAACGTCCCGGTCGATCAGAAGGTGAAGCCGTCCGAGTACGGCATGTCCTGCTCTCCGCTCGTCACTGACGCGCATGTCATCGTGACGGTCGGAGCACCGGGTGCGACGCTGGTGGCGTTTGATCGCAAGTCCGGCAAACAGGCGTGGACCGCTGGCCAGGGCACTCCGGCGGGCTACTCCTCTCCCGCACTGCGAACCCTGTCGGGAGTGCCTCAAGTCGTGGCCTTCGCGGGCAACCAGACGTTGGGCTTGAACCCCAAGACCGGGCAACCACTGTGGAGTTACCCGTTCGTGACTGACTTCAATTGCAACACCGCGACGCCGCTGGCCGTCAACGGGAATCTGTTCATCTCGTCAGGTGAGAACCACGGCTGCGTGCTGTTGAAGGTGCCCGCGAAGACGGGCGAGGTCACCGAGGTGTGGTCGTCGCTCGACACCAAGAGCGTGATGCGGAACGAGTGGCAGACCTCGATCCAACTCGGCGACCACCTGTACGGGTTCGACAACGTCGGCAGTGCGGGACCGGTCACGCACCTGACCTGCATCGAGGCCCAGACCGGAAAGCGGGTCTGGCAGCAGTTGAGGTTCGGCAAGGGGAACCTGATCGCCGCCGATGGGAAGCTGTGGTGCAGCACGATGGCCGGGGATCTGGTGATCGTGAAGGCCAGCTCCGACAAGTTCGAGGAACTCGCCCGGGCCGAGGTGATCGGCGAAACGCGGCAGGCTCCGTCGCTGGCCAACGGGCGTTTGTACCTCCGAGATGGGAAAGAGATTGTGTGCATCCATGTGAAGAAGACGAAGTGACTGGTCACGTTGACACACGTTCGCAAAGCCCAGTGGTGGCAACCACTGGGCTTTCGCACGTCTTCGAGTTCCACGTGGACGACACGCTCCACGGCACGCGCATCGATACGTTCCTCGCGCGCCATCTGCGCAATCACTCGGCGTGGCGACTGATGCGAGTCGTCCGCGCGGGGCTGGTGCATGTCGACCATATCCAGGCCGACGAAGCCCAGCGGGTGTACTCGGGGCAAACCGTCCGCGTGCAGTTGATCGAGCCGCCCGACCGCGTGCTGGAATCCGACCCGGCTGAGGTGCCGATCGTCTACGCCGACCCGTGGATGCTGGTGGTCGACAAGCCCGCCGGGTTGATCGCTCACCCCACCGGCGAGTACCAGGTCAACAGCCTGGCCAATGTGTTGCAGACGTACGTCGATCAACTGACTCCGCGGAAGGGCCTGTTGCGACCCGGCATCGTGCATCGACTCGATCGGCAGACGAGCGGGCTCATGGTCATCGGCCTGACGCACCTTTCGCACCGCAACCTCTCGATGGGGTTCGAGGCCGGTCGCGTCTCGAAGAGTTACCTGGCTCTCACCGAAGGGGTCTTCGTTCAAGACACCGGCAGCCTCAAGTTTCCCATCGGACGGGCGGCCACCGGTCGGCATGTGCTCATGTCCTGCCGAGGCGATGCCCGCGAGCCGCGCCCCTCGCAGACCAATTACGAGGTCATCGAGCGTTTCCCGCAGCACACGCTCGTGAAAGCCACACCGCTCACCGGTCGCAATCACCAGATTCGGGTTCACTTGGCCCACATCGGCCACCCGCTGATCGGTGACGAGTTCTACAAGGCCCACGGCCAGTTCCACCCCCTGCGCCCGAAGTTCATCCCGAACCCCGATGACCCCGACGAAGAGGAACCCGATCCCGGCCCGATCGAGACCGGCCTCCCGATCCGCCGCCACGCCCTCCACGCCTGCCGCCTGGCCTTTGCCCATCCGATCACCGGCCTCTGGATGGAGTTCCACAGCTCCCTGCCGCCGGATTTCGTCGAGACGATTGAAATCCTGCGTACATCCTCGTAGCTACGTTCGCCAGAACGTGGGGGCACGGAACACGCGTACGACTTCGGAAGTCTGTTGGCACCGATTACGTCGAGAACAGTCGCCCACCTTCTGGCGAAGGTAGCTACGTTCGCCAGAACGTGGGCTGCGGTCAGAAACGCAGCTCCCGTGCCCGAGTTACGCGACCTGTCCAACAATGTCGACGGCCTCGGAGCGATAGGCGACACTGACGGACTGACAGCGCCTTACCCGCCATAGGCCCCGTATCGTTTTAATCCCCTCGCAAACACCCAGCGGTTAAGCCAGAGCAGGGCGATCACCCACCCGACCTCGATCAGTAACTCGCGCCCCATTCCGGCGTGGTCGTACTTCCCCAGCGCCAACGCACACGGAAAGTACGCCAGATACTTGAACGGCAAGAACTCCACCATCGTCCGCGTCCAGCCCGGCAACAGATCGAGCGGGATCATGTGGCCGGAGAGAAAATAATTCAGCATCATGTAGATGAACAGCAGCGAGCTGACCTCTAAGAACCAAAAGGCGATCAGCCCGAGTAAGCTCTCGATTAAAAACCCAAGCAAGAACGCCAGATTCAGCGAGACCACCAACCCCGCGATCGTCAGTCCATCGGGCCAGCCGGGGAAGTAGCTGCGACAGAGGTAGAACACGAGGGCGAACGGAACCGTGGCCACGACGTAGTACACCAGCTTGTGGGCCACGCGATACCAGAAGAGATAGCCGAGCATGTCGATCGGCTGGATCAGGTACTTCTTGAGCGTCCCTTCGCGGATGTCACGGGCGATCCCACTCGACAAACCGGGCATGCTGGAGAAGGCCCGCGCGAGCATGGCCATCAGGTAATAAGCGACCATCTCGCCGTAGTTGTATCCGGCGATCTTGGTGTCGGTGTCCTTGGCGTCCAGCGTGCCAAAGATTGCCCCCCACAGAAAGATCTGCGTGATGATCGGCAGGAACCGAAACAGCGTCCCCAGCGCGAAGTCGGATCGGTACGCGAACCGCTCGGCCATCGAGGTCCGCATGATCAGCCAGTAGACGCGAAAGCGGTGAGCCCAGGACATTAGAGGTGCCTCCTATCAAGGATCGCCCGTCGCACGCGAACTCTCGGTCCCAAGCTCCGCTGGGGACCGAGAATGCACTGACATCAGGGCTGCTCCTCCGTGGGGATCGGAGCCGTGGTGGTATCCGTGAAGAACTCCCCAATCACCTCTTCCAGCGGCCGGTCCTGGACGCTGATGTCCTCGATCTGGCAGCGTTCGAGGAGGGCGCTGAGCGTCGCGGGGACGCCGGTGCGTTCGACCTTGAGCTTGATGCGAGGGGGCTTGTTCTCCAGGACGGTGCCGTACTGTTCGAGGTTCGGCGGTGCCTCGCCAGCGATCTGAAGCTGGATCACCTTCTCCTTGCTGAAGCGTTCGACGATCTCGGCCAGCGGGCCATCGTGCTTGAGGACGCCCTGATTGATGACGACGGCTCGCGTGCAGAGGGCCTCCACATCCTTCATGTAGTGGCTGGTCAGCAGCACCGTGATCTTGTGTTCCGACTGGTAGAACTTCAGGAATTCTTGGACTTTCCGCTGGGATACCACGTCCAGTCCAATCGTCGGCTCATCGAGCAACAACAGGTCGGGGCTATGCAGCAGCGACGCGATCAACTCCATCCGCATCCGTTCCCCGAGTGACAACTCCCGCACCGGTCGACCGACGAGTTGAGAGACCTCCAACAGTGACACCAACTCATCCAGGCGATGGCGGAATTGTTCGGTCTCGATCCCATAGATCTCTTTGTGCAGACGAAACGACTCCTGCGCGGGCAGATCCCACCACAACTGGTTCTTCTGTCCCATGACCAGAGCGAACCGCCGCCGGTAGTCGTAGCTGCGCTCCCAGGGGACGTAGCCGAGTGCGGTGGCCGTGCCCGAGGTCGGGAAGATCAGGCCCGAGAGCAGCTTGAGTGTGGTCGTCTTCCCGGCCCCATTCGGCCCGAGAAAGGCGACCATCTCCCCCTCTTCGATGGTGAAGCTGACATCGCGAACAGCGTCAATGGTCTTGTATTCGCGATGGAATAACCCCCGGACGGACGCCCACATCCCCTCGCGTTTTTGGTAGACGCGGTACTGCTTGGACAGGTTGCGAACTTCGATGGCGGACATGCGGGGATGGTAGGCGGGATCAGTGCGGGTTGGTAGCGTGCTGAGCGTGAGTCAGCGGCCCGACCGATCCCTCTTGAACTCCGTCCCCGATTCCTCGACGATGGGAATACGAATCGGGTCTCAGTAGTAGCCCCGGCTTCCGTTTCACACGTTTGCAGAGGCAGACGCATGCCATCGCCATTTCCGGGAATGAACCCGTATCTCGAACAGCCCTCCGCGTGTGGCAGGACTTTCATCAACGGCTGGTTGTTTATATTCGCGAGGCCATTGTCGAACAGATCCGACCGCAGTTTTACGCTCAAATCCAGGTTTGCCACTTCAGTCACAAGGATTCGGATGACAACTGTCGCAGCCAGAGTCGGCAACCGGAACTGACATTCTCTGAGAGTTTACGCTACGCCGCCGTCGCAGAGTCAACGACACGAGGGAGCCGTGTCGCCGCGCTGATTGCCAGCCTGCCCGACATCGAGATCGAGAAGCACTCCTTCATTGAGATCCGTGACCGGCACAGCCGCGATCTGGTCACTATGATCGAAGTACTGAGCCCCTCCAACAAGCAGTATGGCCCCGATCGAGATCAGTACATGGCCAAGCGGACGCTGTTTTTCCACAGCGACGTGAACGTGGTCGAGATCGATCTGCTGCGAGGCGGGCCTCGGCTGCCGTTGACGGGAGTTCCGGCGTGCGACTATTGCGTGATGGTCAGTCGCCCAGCGATGCGACCCGATGTTCTGGCCTGGGCGGTATCGCTCCGCGATGCGCTGCCGAGCATTCCGATTCCACTGCGCGGATCGGCACCGGATGCGACGCTGAATCTTCAAGCCCTGCTTCACGAGGTGTATGACGCAGCGGGTTACGAGGACTATCTGTATGACACGCCCCCCGAGCTGCCGCTGCCCGAGGCAGACGCCGCGTGGGCCAGATCACTCGGGATGGCGGTGAGCGGGTGGGGCGGCACGGCCTGAGACTTGGCGGAATCCGGGGCGACATGGGTCACAGATGTGCAAGAGTCATCGAGATTTTTCTTGAGAATCGCAAAGCGGCCTGTCGCGTGATGACCTCTCGCTGGATCACATCGACTTCAACCAGTGCGTGCTGTGTCGGAACCGGCCCTTCACAGCCCCAAAACTGTCATTCTGTCAGCAGCAGTACACGACCGACGAAATGTGGGAGTGCCTATCCGACGCCCTCGTGGTGACTTGCGACGGATGTCCGAATTGGTGACTGAGCGGCATGTGCCTTGCCCTGTATCAGTCTCAGAACTCTGAGCCTCTGTCCACACCGGAGGAGGCTCTCCCCCCGGATGAATCCCGTTCTTGAGACGGGGTGGATCGTCCGTTGACTGTTCACGGAAGGAAGACGAATGACGAGTTTTCAGAAGATGTTTGTGGCCGGTTGCCTGGGTTTGCTGTCCGCTGCCGTCACACCGGGAACCGAGGCTCACGGGGCCGAGCCGAACGTTCCGCCAGCACCGCCGACTGCCGAGTCCATGTTCTGCGATGTCGATGTGGAAGCCCCCGATGTGGCCTACATCATTGTCGAGGGGTCCACTCAATCCACCAGCGGAACCAAGCGAAAGGTCCGCCTCGCCCGCGATGGGAAACGAACCACCTGCACCATCGTGGCCAACTGGTCCGAAGCGGGGCAGGATCGCCGCATCGAACGCACCGTCAACCTCAACCAGCCGACCAAGCTCGTCTTCACGCTCGACGACCTCACCACCCATGAACAACAGTTGCTCGACCTGACGAACCAGTCTCGAGCGAACTCGGGTTTGCCGATGCTGCGGATGGACCCGCGTCTGTGCCGTGCGGCTCGCCTGCACAGTGCGAACATGGCCCGCTACAACACGATGTCGCATTTCATGGAGGGGAAGTCCCACCAGCACCGCACGATGGAAGCGGGATACCCCAGTGGCATGGTGGCTGAAAATGTCTGCTTCAGCCAATCCAGCCCGCAGTCCGCCATCAACACCTGGCTGAACTCCAGTGGCCACCGGGCCAACATGCTGTCGTATCAGTATTCCGACCTGGGCGTCGGCATCGGGTATAGCAGCAATGGCCAGCCGTACTACACCCAGGTGTTTGGGCGGTAGTCCGACTCTTGAACTGTTGGCATCCATTGTGGTCAGGAACAGTCCCGAAATAAGTTCCGATTTTCGACGTAGGACGGACTTCTAGTCCGTCCTGTAAAAGACGGACTGGAAGTCCGTCTTACGTTCTGCAAATCCGCTTCTTATTCCGGGACAGTTCCTAAGGCGCTCTGTGTCGTGCCACAATGGGCATCTTAAAATCGGCTCCCCCAGCGGATGAGGAGCGTCTCGCCCGGTTGCTGGTTGCCGAGGCCGCTGCTGAACTTCAGTTGGCGGTCGAACACATAGCCGAATTCAAACAGCGAGCGGTTCCCGTCGCGCTTGCGGGACTCGCAGCCGATGACGATGCGGTAATCACGGTATCCCAGCTTGTCATTGTCGCCGGTCGAGTGGTCGATGGCCCACTGGTTCCCGCCGAGTTGGCCAGCGACGTAGAGCCAGTGACTCTGGTCGTCTTGGGCTTGATAACGCCACGCCACTCGCGGGTTCGGGAAGAGGGCGTCGACCTCCAGCCAGGGACTGGGATGCCAGCGCACGCCCCCCAGAGGCAGCACCGGCAGGTCAAACCGACTGAGGACCATCGCTCCACCGATCAGTGTCCAATCGTCGTTCACATGAGCCGCCAACATCCCGCCGCCGATCAGACGGAACGCATCCTTCGACTTGTTGTTCCAGTCGGTCACAAGCGCCGGGACCAGTTGCAGGTGGACCGTCCACACGTCGTTGAGCGGCTGGGCGATGTTCATCTCCAGCCGCAGGTCGTACAGCTGAGCCTGCACCGCGGGGGTGCGCGGTCCCGAGGCAAAGGTCCAGCCGAAGCGTGGGACGACCCAGACTCCGGGGGCGTTCTCGGACTTCCACAATGACGTGAACCCGAGCGTGGTCAGACCGAACCCGCTGCCATTGGGGATGATCTCCAGCACATCGGTCGTTTCTCGCCACAGTGCCGCGTTCTCGTCGATGACATGGTTGAGCCAACTCGGCTCGACGGAACTCTGGAGGGACTGGGCCGCATCGTCGTCGGTGGGATCGGGTTGACGGATGTCGATGATGCCGCCTGGGGATTCGGGAGCCTCGTCGCAGGGGACTTCGGATTCGTTCTCTGTCTCGTCGGGTTCTGTGAATGAGGAGACATCGTCCGGCTCAACCGGCGGTAATTGCCGTGGGGCGTGGATGTCCGGCTGAATCACAGTGGGCTGAACCACCCTAGGCTGAATCGGGCGGGCAGGTCCAGCTGTCTTGAAATCTCTTGGCGGTCGGTGAACGGCTCGATCACTCTCCGGCTGCGGATCGGCTGCGATCAAACCATCCGCTGCACCGCACAGGCAGAACGCCATCCCGAACCACAGATACAGACGAAGGCAGACCATCATCGACCCTCGGCAGGGAGGCGGAATTCCGCCGGGGTGTTACCCGATTTTGCGGACCTGGGTCAATGGGAATCCCCCGCGTGGGAGCCCAGCCTTGAGGCTGCTCTCCACCCCCAATGGCAGGCTAAAAGCCTGAACTCCCACGAAGTTCGCCTATGGCTTGGCCGCGGCTGGCCCCGGCGTGGCAGCGGGCTTCGGCTCCACGGTCAACTCCGCCCCTGGCCCGTCCTGCGGGTAGATCAGAATCCGGTCGTGGCACAACAGGACTAGATCGGGGCGGTTGTCGCCAGTCACGTCGGCGATGAGGGCTTCACGAGGTTGGGTGCCGGTGCGGCCTGCGCCTTGGAAGGACTTCTCTTCGTAGACCTTGAAGTTCAAGCCGGGCAGCAACCCTTGCTCCGCCCGGAAGGCCACGATCTCCACGAGGTGGGCGTTCGTGTCGAGGACGCAGATCTCCGGGTGGCCATCGTGGTTCACATCCCCGGCGACGAGATCCATCAGGAACACCTCCTTGCGAGGCGATTCATACGTCGCGATCTCCTTCAACTCCGGGTCCGACTGACCGGCGTACAGCACCGCAAACTTCGTCCCGCCGTTCAGAATCAGATCGGCCCGACCGTCTCCGTTAAGATCCCCCACCGACGCCGACTTGAACGGAAACCGCCCCAGATCCAGCGTCTTCCACGGCTTAAACTCCCCCGCCGCTTTCGCAAACACTCGCAGCTTCGCGGCCCCGGTGTCGATCATCACCAGATCATCGCCCGGCTTCCCGTCGAGGTCGAGGATCGCCGACCCCGCGACCTTGGCGGTGCTGTCATCCGCGTTGAACTGCTCGACCACCTGCCAGCGGCCCAGCTCATCCAGCCGGACACTGCGGACAAAGTTCCCTTGCGAGACGAGCAGCGCTGGCTCCTCCAGCCGCGCGAACGTCACCGCCCCCACGGACACATCACCCAGAGGCACCCCACCCGTGGCCGCAGCCGCCGGTTGCCCCTTCTCATCGGCCAAGATTGCCTGCGGCGGCTTGCCATTCAGGAAGAACAGATAATCCGGCCGTCCATCCAGGTTCACATCCGTCATCACCAGCCGTTCGGGTGCGGCATTCAGCTTGAGTTCCACCGGCTTATTGATGTCCGACGCGAACACCCACACACCGGTTCCATTCCGCCGACCGATCATCAGCGAAGTCTTCTTCTCCGACCCGCGACCGGAGCTTTCGACCACAGCGGCGATCTCCACGGCCCCATCGTTGTCGATGTCGATCACGTCGAACGCCTTGACGTTGCCATCAATCGGCAGCGATTCGGGAAAGGTCAACTTGCCGTCTTCGAAGCGGCTGATGCCCAGGGAGTTCTCCTTGGGGCTGAGGACGATCACTTCGGCCTTGGCATCGCCGTTCACATCGGAGACGCGAATCTGCGTGGCTCCCAGGAAGCTGGGGTAATCGGTGCCGAGGTCGAGGCCGCTCTTGGTGTTCTGGTGAAAGACCACGACACTGGCCCGTTCTGGGTTGGCGACGACGACCTCCAGCAGATGATCGCCGTCGAGGTCGCCCAGGGCCAGTTCCCCGGCATCCGATCCGCCGCCGATGCCGTACTGAATCAGCTTGGCCCCAAGTTCTCCTTCGGTGGCTCGCCGGACTTGCATCACGCGGACGCGGTTCGTCTGGCCATCGATGACGAGTACCTCGGACCCCGGCTTCCCGTCGAGGTCGAACAGCGTCACCCCACGCGGGTTCTGAATCGCATCGAACCGCAACTCTGGCCCGAGTTGCCCGAGCGGGTTCTGCAACCGGGCACAGATGAACCGCTCGTCCTTTTCATTCGCGGTGTAGAACAGATCGTTGCGGCCATCGCCATCGAGATCTTGGACCATCGCCAGTCCGAGTTCATCGGCTGTGTTTCGCAGCAGCAGCGGAGCGGCCAGCGTGCCATCCGCCTGCTGGAGCAGCAGGAACGTGTTGCGTTTGCCGAGAACGATCAGGTCTTGCAGCGTGTCATGATTCAAGTCGCCAATGACCAAACTCCACGGCTTGGCATCGACATCGGCCAGACGAGTTTCCTTCTTGTTCGTCCACTCTCCCTTCTCGCCTTGCAGCAGGATCACCAGTCGGTCAGGCGTGCCAAAGTACGCCAGATCGGAGCGTCCATCGGCGTTCAAATCCCCGGCACAAATCGCCACCACCGGCCGGTCGACCGGCAGCTTCTTGAGGTCCAGCCGCCAGTGATCGGCCACCTGATTCGCGGTGCGGTCATTCTTGTCGGCGGCCTTGGCAACCTCGGGCTTGGCCTTCTGAAACAGCAGGTCGATGCGGCTATGACCGTTGTCGACGATGGCCAAGTCTTGCAGCGTATCGTGGTTGAAGTCGCCAGTGACGACGGAGTGGGCGCGGGGATCGATCTTGGTGATCTCAACGGGCAGGAACCCGTAGTACCCGGCCAGCGGGTAGCCTTCATCGTCCTGGGCTAAGGCGGTCCCCGCCCCGGCCAGAACGCCGCACAGTGCCAACGCCCACCGGCTCAGCCGGGCCACCACGGAAGAATCGCTCATTCCAACCTCAATGTTTCGATGCTGCTCGTCGCTGTGGAGTTACCCCCGAACCGCCCGAATTCGAGTGGGCAGGGCAGGGGGGTGGAGTGTAACTCGTGGGGCAGAGTGATGCGACTGGCCCCCCGTCAATGCTTCATTTTGAGGTTGAGCCAGGTTCGCGAGGGAGGGCGAAGCTCCTGCTGAGCCGCGAGCCAGGGGACGCGCGAACTGGCATGAGCGGCT